>JAGNEZ010000066.1 GCA_018003015.1 Phycisphaerae bacterium
CCCGTATCTCGCGTGGCCAGCCGGGGGTGCGACAGCCTGCACATCCGCGGGGAGGTGGGGTGATCGGCTCGTACTTCCGAACGAGCGATCGGTTTGTGTGTACCTCTCGGGGCGCCCGCGCTTGCGGGCTCGGCGTGGAGGCGGGGGCGGAGGCGGGTCGCGATACGACTGGAACAGGGGTGGTGGGCTCGGCGGGCATGCGCTGCTTGACGAAGGCCTGCAGATCTGGATTGTCGGGGAAACGCTGGGTCAGAGCCATCAGAGCGGACTGGAAGCGTCCCGGGTCATCAAGGGCTTTCTCCGCTTCGGCCAGATGGTTCATGGCCGTCAGCGAGTCGCCGATCTCGAGCGAGACGTGGGTAGCCAGCAGGCGGGTGTTGGGCCAGTCGGGAGCCAGTCTCAGGCTCTTCTCCATGGTGTCGGCGAACCACGTGGGGCGATCTTTGGGCGGAAAGAGACTGGCCATCTGTTGACAGAGCTCGCTGTAGCCGAGGCCTACCAGGTAGTTCAGCTCCGCCTCGCTTTTGGCTTCCCGAGTACTCGTCAGTTGCCTGCGGGCCTGCTCCTCGTTGCCGCTGGCCAGCATATAGAAGGCCAGGTTGCGGTTGACGGCTCGGGTGTGATCCGCATCGCCGGTCTTCGGCCACCGCTTGATCGAAGCTTGGCAGGATTCAAGCGCCTTCGCTGGTTCGTTCGGGAAGGCCAGCAGCAGGTACTGGGCCTGGTCGATGAGGGCCAGTGAGACCGCGGCGGGGAATCGCGGCTCGATTTGTTGGGACAGAGCGGTGGCCAGGCCGGCCAGATCCGCCGCTCTGGCGAACTCGCCGTTCAACATATGGGTTCTGGCCGCCAGTCGGACAGACTCGGGGATGTACGTTTCCAGGCAGGCTTTGGGATCGGAGTCCTGCAGGGCGGTTCGGGCGGTCTGGACATACCGGTCGAGCAGCAAGGAGAGACTTTGGTCGTCCATGAGTGACTCGATCGCGGCGTTGAATCCGTCGATCAGGTCGAGGCCCAGGGGTGAGCCCATCTCGAACGAGGCTGGCCAGAACGGTCCGCTCCGGAGGGGGAGTCTCAGGAAGTCCACGCGGTCGGTCAGGGGCCTGTCGTCACACGCCCGGAACGCGCGCAGGCCGTGTACCGGATCCAGCCGATCCCGCTGGAACTCGGCCAGGAGCAGGGCCCGGATCTTTGGCAGATGGGACTGGGCTTTCTCGATCAGGCCGAGCTTCTCCTGGAGATGCTCGATTTGTTCCTGAATCATCTCAACATCGGCCATTCGCCCCGCCGCGTTCGGGTAGCCCGGCATCCGCGTCAGGAGCATCTCCCCGTTGGCGAGAGCCTTCTCTCGGTATGCACCGAAGGCCGCCACATCCTCGCGGATCAGATCCAGGACGCCGACCGGCAGCCGGTCCGGCCGCTCCTGGCGGACCAGCATTCTCTGGAGCTGTTGCCAGCGATAGCCCGCCGCCTGCGTTGCCGTCATGTTGGCCAGGTTGGCTGCCGAAAGCCTTGCCTCAACGGACAGGCGGCCGCTCGCGGCGATCTCGGCTTCCTTCAGGGCCGGGTCCCACTCCATCTTGGACGAGTGCCTGGTGACCGCGTAGTCGGCTAAGGCGCCCTGCCAGTCCCGCGCCGATATCGCCAGCGTCGCGGCGCAGACCACCACGCCGGCCCCAAGTCCGGCCACCCGAGCCAATCCCCCGAATCGCCGGGCAGGCAGGGCGGTGCATTCGCCGCCGCGCGACGCTGCCCAAAGCAGGCCCACGACTGTCCAGTAGATCAAAGGCAAGCCCGGCATTCGAAGACCAACGTCGGTGGCTTCACAGGCCACAATCCCCACAAACGAGCCAAGTAGGGCGAAGATCGTCCATCGCTCACAGCCCGTCTTCGCCCGCTGCAAGGCGACCATGCCTCCCCAGCATGTTGCCGCCAGGGCCAGGGCCGTCAGAATCAGGCCGATCAGCCCCAGGTCGGCCAGAATCTCCAGCCACTCGTTGTGGGCGTGCCCGAGCATCTCCGCCGGGAAGAGGCTCGGGTTCAACTCCGCTTCGTTCCGTGAGAAGGCTTGAGCCAGAAGCACGTAGCTTCCCTGGCCGTGTCCGATCAGCGGGCGCTCCATGAAGAGGCTCAGGGCGTACGACCAGCAGTAGAGGCGGAACACGGCCGTATCCGTCCGCCGACTGAGCCAGACGGCGGCCAGCATGGCCAGAACCACGAGCATGACCACCAGCAGGATGCGCCGTTTCCTGCCCGTCGCCAGGCAGCAGCCGGCAATCATGAGGCCGACGGCCAGTCCCATCTGGGGGCCGCGAGAGTCCGCCCAGTAGAAGGCCCATGAGAGGATGATCAACACTACGCCCGAGATGGCCAGGCCCCAGATCAACCGGGTGGCGGCTGAATCGGAGCTTGACGGACCACTCGAAGCTGCACTGGAACAAGTGATACCTACCAGCCGCAGCCTCGCCCCGACGAGGCCGCCGACGGCCATCATGATCCCCGGCAGCAGACATGCGGCGAAGAAGATCGGGTTGCCGATTGGGAACTTCAACCGCTGGGCGGGGGCTCGTTCGATGTGGTACCAGATGCCAATGACCGCCGTCACCACAAGAACCGCGGTGAGTCCGAGGGCCACGTACCGGACGCCGCGGCTGGTCAAGGTGCGGCCAAGGGCAATGGCCCAGAGGACGAAACCCAATTGGCGCAGCCCCTCGCCCCACGCGACCTCGGGCCAGGGTGACCACCGGTAGCTGAGAATCGACCAGGCGGCCATCAACAGCAGGAACACTTGGGCGAGGTCTGATGAAGGAATGTCCCGGCGCAAGGCTGCCGAGTCCAGGCCGCGCCCCAGACTCGCCTCCGCGGAGGGGCCTTCTTCGCGGCGCGATCTGCCGAACCAGGCGATCGCGGCCACCAAAACGACGATGGCCGTACCGATCCCCTGCACCAGCCACTTGATCTCTACGCCCTGACGGGTGGGATACTGGTGGTTGAAGACCATCAGACTGGTCAGGGCTCGCAGGGCCGAACCTGGTTTCCAGGGCTTGTGGCCGACCTCAACTCCCTCACCGGCGCTGATCAGAAGACAGCATGCGGCCAGAGTCACGATGGCCACCACGACGAGGACCTGTTCCGCAGCGGTCAAGCCCGGCCGGTTGCTCTCTGCGCCCGGCAGCGGCTCGTTCATGGTGATTCCTGTGTAGTTGATCGGAGATTCGGACATGGTTGTGGTCTCGGATGAGCAGCCGGCTTCTCGTTGCCGGCTTTCTTCAGTTCGGCCCTTAGTCGGCAGAAGGGGATAGCCGTCCGTCGTGCTTCCCCAGTCTCACTTCTCATCTTGTCTCCCTGCCCATTCCATGTCGGCCACTCCGGCCTCGCGGTTCGCCTGACGGGCCCAGGCAAAGAGCAGGTCTCCCAGTCGGTTCAGATAGACGATGATCTCCTCGCGAATCGGCTCCTGCCGGTGGAGGGAGACCACGGTCCGCTCGACCCGCCGGCAGCAGGTCCGGGCAATGTGCAGTCGGCCGGCCAGTTCGGTGCCCCCGGGCAGGATGAAATGGGCCAGCGGACCGGTCGCCTCGCAAGCCTCGTCGATCCACGCCTCGAGCCTTCGCACCTCTTCCACGCCCACGTGCTCGGCCCGAGGAACGCTTCGAGCGGCGGGGGGCGTGGCCAGTTCGGCCCCGATCATGAACAGCTCGCTCTGGACTCGCTGGGCACGCTCGCCGACCACAGTCCCGTCGGCCGCGCATCGGCACCAGCCCAGCAGGCTGTTCAACTCGTCCGCCTCGCCGTACGCCCAGACCCGCGCATCGCTCTTGGGCACCCTGCTTCCGTCAAAGAGCGACGTTTCTCCATGATCGCCGTCACGTGTATACAGCTTCATTCCCTGCAAGCTACAGAGAGCCCCCCGGTCGGTCAACGCGGGCGGGCTTTGTGAGGGCCGATCATACCGAGAGACAGAGCGCCCACCGGGCTCAAGTCCCAGATGATCCACGCCCAGGGCGCCGGACAGCGCAGCCCGACGCCACGGAACACGGTGGGTGAACTCACCGGTAAAACGCGGTCGCCAGGACGATAGCCGCGATCACGCCCACCAGGTCAGCCAGCAGAGCCGCCGCTAGCGTGTGCCGGATTTTCTTGATGCCGATCGACCCGTAGTACACGGTCAGCACGTAGAACGTTGTTTCGGTACTGCCTTGAATCACTGATGCCGCATACCCGATGAAACTATCCGGGCCGTGAAACTTGAACAGATCAAGCATGACCCCGCGCGCCCCGCTGCCCGACAACGGTCGAATCAAGGCCAGCGGCAGCAACTCCAGTTTATCCACGTGCTCGCTCAGGCCAGCCTGGGCCATGAGCCACCCGAGCCCGGTCTTCAGGTCGTCCAGGGCCCCGCTCGCTCGGAAAACCGCGATCACCGACAGAATCGCTACCAGGTAGGGAATGATCATCACCGCCACGTCGAAACCCTCCTTGGCCCCGGCGACGAAGGTCTCATACATTGGCACTTTCCTGCCCCAGCCGGCCAGGATGATCGCCAGAAAGATGGCCGGCACCGCCCATTGGCTGACAATCTGGATCTGGTCGAGGAATCCGGTCATGACTTCACCTCCTGGTCGCCGTCGCTCTGGGTTGCGGGCTCGGATTTGTCGAGCGGGGCGTCGACTGGAGAGGCCGGGTGCACGCGTTCTGCGGCCGCCGGCATCGGGTAGAACCGCTGCAGGAATCGGGCGGCGAAGATGGCCGCCACCGTGGTGCAGAATCCGGCGATCATCATGGCCACGACCGGACTGGCCGGGTCGTTACTGCCGGTGGCGATGCGGTAGCCGATGATGCTGAACGGGACCAGGGTCAGGCTCCCGGTGTTCATCGCCAGAAACGTCGCCATGCTGTTGGTGGCCGTGTCATGGGTCGGATTCAACGTCTGCAGCTCCTTCATCGCCTTGAGGCCGAGCGGGGTGGCCGCGTTGTCCAGTCCCAGCATGTTGGCGGCCATGTTCATGACGATCGCGCCGCCAGCCGGGTGATCCTTGGGGATGTCCGGGAACAGCCATCTCAGCAGTGGGCGGAGCAGCCGGGCGAGCCCTTCGATGAGCCCAGCTTGGTGGGCGATCTTCATGAAGCCCAGCCACAAGGCCATGATCGCGATGAAACTGATGCAGATGTCCACGCTTGCCTTGGCCGCGTCCACGGCCGACGTGGTCAGCTTCTTGCCCATCTCCCTCATCGCCTCCGCTCGGGAGGGCGAAGGCCCCGCGGGCGAGTCCGCCGACGCGGGCGCGGTCGTCGCGGGGACGATTCGCGCCGGTGGGGCAAACAGGGCTTTGCCCAGCCCATACAGGAGTCCGATCAGCAGCAACGCGAACCAGATCTTGTTCAGCATGAAAACGCTCCCATGGTGACCGAAATCAGTCCGAGGGGCATGGTAATCCTCTCGGCGCACGCCGCAACGCCGGAGAAGGGAAACTCGGCCGTGCTGTGGCGGCCAGAGGCTTGTGTCGTGCTGACCTGATCCAAGGCAGGAAGCACGGCCAGGCGAGGCGCCGCCGGTAGGGTAAGCGGTTGATGAACAAAGGACCGTCGCGGTCAGTCCCGGTCGGGCGTTTGAACACGAAGACCTTCGCCGAAAGACGCCTTTGGGAGAAGCGGCGTGAACCAGCTGCCGCCAAACGCGGGACGGCAGATGAAAAGCGTTCTTGGGAGTCCGCCGCATCGCCTGGAGTGGCTCGCCGCCGGCCTGTCCGAGGACCTGTGTGCGAGAGGGCGATGGTTCCCTTGCCGGTGACGATCGCCGGGAACTGGCGCCGATGGGCATTGGCCGTGTCCGTCCGCGCTGGGTTTTTCCTGGGATCGTGTACAATGCGCGCGGTGTTATGTAATTGCAGAACGGGAGCAAGATATGCGTGGCAGGGCACACCTGATCGGCGTAGTGGCGGCTTTCTCAACTCTCTCCGTGGTCCTGGCCGACACGGGCGGATTCGATCTTGCCCGGATGGCTTGGGCCGACAAGCACATTGAGGCGGCGATTGGGCGAGGTGAGCTGCCCGGGGCGGTGCTCCTGGTTGGCCGGGGCAGTCAAGTCGTGTACCGCAAGGCCTACGGCCACAAGGCGGTCAAGCCGGAGAAGGTGGTCATGACGCCGGACACCGTTTTCGACATGGCCTCGGTGTCCAAGCCGGTGGGCTGCGCGACCTCGATCATGCTGTTGATCGAACGCGGACAGCTCAACTTGAGTGATCGGGTCAGCAGGTACTTCCCCGACTTCGCCGCCAACGGCAAGCGAGACGTAACCGTGGAGCAATTGCTCCTGCATCGCGGTGGGCTTGTCCCCGACAACTCGCTGAACGATTACAGGGGTACTCCGGCCGAGTCGCTGGCCAAGATCTTCGCTCTGAAGACGATCTACGATCCGGGTTCCGGTTTCGATTACACCGACGTCGGCTACATCATGCTCGGTGAGTTGGTCAAGGTGGTCGACGGCCGGTCGCTGGATCAGTTTGCCAGGCAGGAGCTGTTTGAGCCCCTGGGCATGAAGGACACCGGCTACATGCCGTCGAATGAACTCAAGCCGCGATGTGCTCCGACGGAGCAGCGTGACGGCCACTGGATGATCGGCGAAGTGCACGACCCGCGGGCCTATGCCCTCGGCGGATTCGCCGGCCACGCGGGCTTGTTCAGTACCGCCGATGACATGGCCAGGTATTGCCGCATGATGCTCAGCGGCGGGACCCTCGATGGCAAGCGAATCCTCTCCGAGCTGGCCGTCCGGGAGATGACCCGCGGGAGGTGCTTGCCTGATGGCACCGGCTGCCGCGGCTACGGATTCGATGTCAGCACCGGCTTCTCCTCCGCGCGAGGCAATCTGTTCGAGGCGGGTTCGACCTATGGGCACACCGGGTTCACCGGCACGATGTTCTGGATCGACCCCAACCATGACTGCTATGTCGTACTGCTGACCAATGCGGTTCATCCGGATGGTAAGGGAACCGTTATTGATCTCCGCCGGCGGGTGGCGACGGTCGTGGCCAGCGCGTTGATCGAAAGCCCGGCGGAGGGCTATCTGCCGGCGATGGTTCGTCCGCCGGTGGTGGCGGGCGCCGCATCCAACCCGACGGGCGAAACGCGCAACGCGGTGGGCAAGCCGGCCGAGGTACTCTGCGGGATCGACGTGCTCAAGCGCGACCGCTTCAAGTTGCTTGAGGGGCGGAAGGTTGCACTGATCACCAACCATACCGGCCTCGACCGTGAGGGCAATCGAACGCTCGATCTGCTCATCGCCGCCCCGAACGTCAAGGTCGTCAAGCTGTTCTCACCGGAGCACGGCTTCTACGGCAAGCTCGACGAGAAGGTCGGCGACGCGGTAGACGAGAAGACCGGTCTCAAGGTGTACAGCCTGTACGGCAAGACCAACCGGCCGACGCCGGAGATGCTCGAGGGTGTGGACACAATCGTCTACGACATTCAGGACGTTGGGGCACGTTTCTACACCTACGTGGCCACCATGGGGTACGCGATGGAGGAGGCCGCCAAGGGCAGGCTCAAGATGATCGTGCTCGACCGGCCGAATCCGATCACCGGCATCCGGGTCGACGGCCCGATTTACGACAAGCCCAACCGGGCATTCACCGCCTTCGGTCCTCTGCCCGTGGTTCACGGCATGACCGTGGGGGAACTCGCTCAGATGTTCAACGCCGAATACAAGATTGACTGCGACCTCACCGTGGTGCAGGTGGAGGGCTGGAAACGCACGATGTGGTGGGATGAGACTGGCCTCATGTGGGTCAATCCGTCACCCAACATGCGCAACCTGACCCAGGCCACGCTGTACCCGGCCATCTGCCTGCTGGAGGCCTGTAACCTCTCGGTTGGCCGGGGGACCGATCAGCCTTTCGAGTGCTTCGGTGCTCCCTGGATCGACGGCAGGAAGCTGGTCGCCGCTCTGAACGGGGCCAAGCTTCCGGGTGTGCGTTTCGTGCCCATCCAATTCACTCCCGTCCCGGGCACCAAGCTCGCGGGCAAAGAGTGTCAGGGCATCTACGTCTTGCTGACCGATCGGAACTTGTTTGAGCCGGTTCGCTCGGGCCTGACCATCGGCTGGCACCTGTCGCGTCTATTTGGCAGTCAGTTCGAGGTGGACAAGATGAACAACCTGGTGGGCAATGCCCAGGTGACCGAGGCAATCAAGGCCGTGGCCCGTCCGGACGAACTGCCCAAGTGCTGGCGTGAGCCGCTCGACGCGTTCAAGAAGGTGCGAAGCCAGTACCTGATCTACGCCCGCTGAGGAACGCGCGGGCAACCCTTGCCGGCGCGACCTGCCGCAGCACGGCAACCGGGAGCGGGGCGAACGAAAGACCCTGCCGTGCCCCTTCGCCCCCAGGTCGGCCCCACAAACGCCTCGGCCCCAACAATGGCGTCGTCATCGGTTAGCTCGATGAACCGGCCCGGCTCACCCTTGAAGCCGACACCCCGGCGGTGGTCTCCTTCCGACCATAGCTGGTGAGGGACGATCAGCGGTGGTGGCGGGCGAGAAGTGTCCGGCCTGGGGCATGGTTGGGCGTCAGGTTTGCCCTTCGGTGTGCTTGATGGAGATGCGCCTGGCGCTGGCTCCCGCTGTCTTGCACAACCGGATCGTCAGGATGCCGTTGCGGTGCTCCGCGTCGACCTTGTCCGGGTCGATTTCAGTGGGCAGTTTGACGATGCGATGGAAGGAGCCGAACTTACGTTCGACTTGGTAGTATCCTTTTCTTTTCTCCTCGAACTCGTCCTTCTTCTCGCCCGAAATCCTGAGGCTGTCGGCCGTGACCTGGATTTCGAGGTCCTTGGGGTCGATGCCGGGGAGCTCAGCTCGGACGGTGATATCCTGCTCGGTTTCCGACACATCCACGGCCGGCCCCCAGCCGGTGATCGGCGAGAGGAGCCGGTCGAAGCCGCTCTTGCCTTCCTGAAGGAAATTGTCGAAGAGCCGGTCCAGTTCGTGGCGGAACCGTTCAATCGCGGATTGTGCCGCGGGGTCACGGTTCTCGGTGTCCACCCGCTTCGTGCGCCAGGGTATGAGACTCATGCGTCGAACCATCCTTTCATCCGCAGGCCCGCGCCTCGCGTGTTCCTGCTGTGCCGCCAGTATCCTCCTCTGGCTGAACGCTGATTATTACCCGCCGAGCACGGCCTACAGCATCTTGATTGCGATCTTGCGAGGCTTCACTGCCTCTACCTTGGGCAGGTGTAGCGTGAGCACGCCATCGGCGTACTCGGCCGTAATCCGAGATGCGTCGATTGCCTCGCTGACTTGGAAGCTGCGATAGAAATCGCCGACGCCATATTCGCGTAGCAAGTAACGGGTTTCCGGTGTTTGACGCACGGGAACCCGGCCGTGGATCTCCAGTGAGCCGTTCTCGAACTTCACGTCGATACTGTTGCTGTTCACCCCGGGCATATCGGCCACGACCAGCAACTCCTCCTTGTTCTCGATGATATCCACGTTCGGTCGGTAAGCGCGTCCGCTACGGGTTCGCTCGGCCTGGGCGACTTCGGCTTCAGTGGTTTTCTTGGCAACGGCACTGTCCACCATGGCAATACCTCCTTTCGGTCTACAGCAGGTACACTCACAGGCACTTGACTTGGATCTTCCGCAGCCTGGCGGCCTCGGCCTTGGGCAGCTTCAGGGTCAACACGCCGGACGCAAGCATGGCCTCGACCCGCCCGGAGTCCACATCAACGGGCAGGCGGATCACTCGGCTGAACGGACCCGTGCCTCGCTCGCGACGGTGATAGACCTCGTCGGTGCTATCCCCTTCCTTACGCTGGCCCTTGACGGTCAGTTCGCGGCCGGAGACCAGAATCTCGATGTCCTCCATCTTCAGACCGGGCATCTCCGCTTCGGCGTACAGACTGCCTTCGTCCTCCCAGACGTTCAGGGCCGGGAATGCCGAGCTCCCGAACAGGCCGGATCCGACCAGCGGTGCAAGACCCTCCACCCAGTCGCCCAGCAGGCGATCCACCTCGCCGCGGAGTTGCTGGATCGGGTTGCCGCCTTCACCCAGTTTTGCGAACATGTTCACTGCCTCCTTTCGGAAAAAAGCCCATCAAGGAACTCCCTCAAGACGCCTGCCAGCAGTGCAAAGAGTGTGCCGTGATCATTGTATCCCGTAAATCATTGTCGTTCAAGATTTTACGGTGCCATCCGGTCTCGGCGATCATGCCAGATGCCAGATTGGCACGGCAGGATCCGATTTCTGGGGATGACCGCTGGGCCGCTGGCCGATAGTCTTCTCAACGAACTGCGATGCCGAGGGCCCATGAGCGACCAATTCACAACGCCCCGTACGCCGACGCCGGGCCATGACGCCGGCTGGCTGGCCGAGACCTTGGATACCCGTCCAGAGATTGTCTGGATGGCCCCATTCATGATGTACCTCATTCTGTTGGGGCTCAATGACAAGGTTCCCGAAGAGTGGATGGCCGTGCCTATCGCCATTCGTGGCCTCGGTGGTCTGGTCGCGTTCTGGATTGTTCGCCGCAGGTTGCCCTCGCTGGGGAGGCCGCATGTTTTCCTGGCGATCGTCCTCGGCATTCTGGCGGCCGCCGGCTGGGTGCTCGGCCAGTACGGGTGCAACGCGGTCGGCTTGGGCGGCAGCTGGTTCGGTCTCCGCCCGGGCCCGGACGTTCATGATCCGCGCGTGGACCTGACCACCGCGGCCTGGGCGTCTCAAGCCGTCCTACGAATCACCGTGGCCACGATCACCGTTCCCGTGGTCGAGGAACTCTTTTGGCGCGGCTTCATGTTGCGTACGCTGGTCAACTGGCAGCGG
Source organism: Phycisphaerae bacterium (assembly GCA_018003015.1). Lineage (NCBI taxonomy): Bacteria > Pseudomonadati > Planctomycetota > Phycisphaerae > Phycisphaerae bacterium. Next base: position 10,815 of record JAGNEZ010000066.1, read on the forward strand.
TTCGAAACCGTCCCGCTCGGGACGTTCACCTGGCTGTCGTTCTTGGGCACGGCTTTGCTGTCCACCGTGCAGCATCCGGCGAATTGGGGAGTGAGCATCCTCTGCTGGATGGCTTTCAATGTGTTGTTTTACTGGAAGAAAAGCCTGCTGTTTCTGATGATCGTCCACGGCGTGACCAACCTGGCCCTCTATCTCTATGTTATCACTCGTCACGACTGGGTCTTCTGGTGAGATCCTCGTGCTCGAAAGGGTCCAGGGGGCAGCCTTCGCATCTCGGGCGAGGGCGGCAGTGCAGCTTGCCGACCTGGACCAGCAGGGCATGATACTCGTTGAAGTACGTGGCATCCTCGGGGAGGTTCGATTCGAACAGATCCTTGATCTCGTCGTAGTCGGCCGAGTCATCCGTGAGGCCGTGCCGGTACAGGATCCGGGCCGTGTAGGCGTCCACCACGAAGCTCGGCATCCCCCCCGCATAGAGCAGAATCGCATCGGCTGTTTCCCGGCCGATTCCCGACACGCTGAGGAGCTGCTCACGAAGTGCATCAAGCGAGGTGTTGAACATCCGCTTCAGATCACCTTGGTAACGATCCCACAGCCACTCGACGAACGACTTGAGCCTGTGGGCCTTGACCTTGTACGTTCCTGCCGGGCGAACCAGCTCTGCCAGCTCTTCGACGGACATCTCGTGCAGCCGTTTCCAGTCCAGGGCCTTGGCCGCCGCGAGATTGGCGATAGCCCGCTCCACGTTTCGCCATGCGGTGTTCTGCGTGAGGATGGCTCCGATGATGACCTCCGTGGAGCTCTTCGCCGGCCACCAGTGTTGTGGTCCGAAGGTCTCGAACATCGCATCGTAGAAGGCCTTGAGGGTCTGCGAGGTGCGGGTACTCATTTCCTGAACTCGGAGTCCTTGGTGGCTTCCTGCCATTTCCTGAGGCGGGTCGAGAGCACCTTCACAACCGAGGCGTACTCCATGTCGCCCACGGCGTTGTGCAGTTCGTCCCCGTCCCGCTTGAGATCGTAGAGCTGGCTCTCGCTCTGCATGTACTCGACGTATTTGAACAGGTCGGTGACGATGGCCCGGGCAATACAGGAAGGCTCGCCGGGTGACGAGGAGTAACTCACGAAGGCTTCGTCACGATGACTAGCTGCCCCCGGATTGCGCAGGACCGGCAGCAGCGATTGACCGTGCACGATTGGCGGGATTGTCACACCCGCCAGCTCCAGAAAGGTCGGAGCGAGATCGACGAGGCTGACGATCCGCTCGATCTTCGTCCCGGGCTTCGTCAGGCTCGGATATCGCACCAGCAGTGGCCCGCGGATGAGCTCCTCATAGAACGCCGGGCCCGTCGAGAACAGCTGATGGTCGCCCAAGGCCCATCCACTGTTTGATGCATACACGACGGCGGTGTTCTCGCGGAGATTCAGGTCATTCATCCGTTTAAGCACGCGGCCGATCTGGGTGTCGGTGTACGTCATCATCGTGTAGTACTTCGATCGGGCGTTGCGAACCTGGGTTTCATCCATGTGCTGGCCTTTTCTGACCAGGTTCGTGTTGAGCAGTACAGGGGGGCGACGATCGGGGATGGTCTTGACAGACTTGGGCAGCTCGATGGTGTCCGGGGGGTAGGCATTTTCCACTCCGGGCGGAAGGGTCGGCAACTCGGGTAGCTCGACGAAGTTCACCCAGAGAAAGAAGGGCTTCTCGTGCGTTCTTGCCAGGTACTCGATCGCCCGGTCGGCGATCCACTCGGTGAGATGCTGGTCGGCTTTGGCCTCCTTGCCTTGGAACCACACCTGGCGGTCGAGCCACGACGAGGGGGCACAGATCGCCGTGTAGTCGGTGAACCCGTGATCCGGCGTGAACGCCTTCTCCCCGAGCGGCTCCCATTGGCCCACGATCGCGCAGACGTAGCCGGCACTGTGTAGGGCCCCGCTGAGAGTCTCCGCCCGCGCTGGCAGGCCGGGTTCATGAGCTGCGGTCTTGAGGGCATGCGGATACTGGCCGGTCAGGATTGAGGCCCGGCCAGGAGTGCTCTGCAGCGTCGGCGTGTAACATCGCGGGAAGAACGTGCTCTCCTTGGCCAACTCGTCCAGGTTGGGCGTCTTGATCTGCCGGTGACCTTCGAAACCGGTCAGCCCCGGTGTCTGGTGATTGGTGGTGAGAAGAACGATGTTCGGTCGATTCGCCCCATCAGCCGGCCCCGCCGCGAACAGGGCCATGGCAAACGCGAATGCCGCCCGCCGCGACAGGCCATAGGGCGCCGGCCGCCGGGACACCAGGAACTCAACCGGGCAATTCATACAGGCCCCTCGTTGCCGCATGCGTGCTGTAGTCCGATCATTGATCCCGGTGATCCTACCCATGAGCCGCAGTGAACGCCACATCTCGACCGGGTGGGACGGCGAGCGACCGATCGTTATCATCATACCCCTTCCGATTCCCGGGGATGCGGATGCGAGAGAAGGAGCCGTCGCATGACCCGCCATCGATGGCGGGTCGCTGCACTGCTGGGTGATCTTCTAGGTGGTCTGGGCGTCGCGGAAGCCGTCTGTCCGGCGAGGGTCGAGGGCGGCAAGAGCGAGGATGTGGTCACCGCCGTGCCGGGTCGCGTGGACATCGTCCGGTACGAGTGGCCGGATTCCCGACGTCGACGTGCGATCCTCGTTTTCAGGAACTGATCCTGCGGAGCTCAACCGCTTTCTGGAACGTACACCGCGAAGATGACAAGCGAGCCAAGGCTTGGCTGATTCAAGGGGGATTCGAACATGCACTTGGTAAGGACGGATGGTTGGAAAAGCGAACAGCTTGGTCAGCCCCGGCGACTCATCCCGGGTGACGTGTGGGGGCAGCTGGCTTGCGGCTGCGCAAGTCGCGTCAGCAGAGTGCGGCGTAGGTGAGGAACGTCAGAACGATGATCTTGACCTTCCGGGCAAAGAAGTCGAAGATGACCAGCGACATGTCCATGCGTTCTTCCCTGCCTTGTTGCTTCCACTGGCCGTGTCCCCACACGCCGTGACTCTGGTTTAGGCAAGCCTCATTCCCAGCCCATGTCCATGGCTAAGGCCGCTCTGGAAAGCTGCGATCATACGTAACATGTTTATTGACAGTCATTTATAGCTATGCCTGTCCCGCGTCAAAATGGGTTGACTTTAGCGGATGTGACGAATGGCCGCATCAAGGCGACAGTGTCTTCGCCGCCCTGGGTCTGGGTGCCTACTCTCGCCTGACTTTAGGTTATTGACGGAAAAAAGGTTAGATCAGGAGACGATTCAGCGTCACATGTTCCGACGTTAAACCGTCTTGATGTCTTGGTAGGCTAGGCGCGAGTGTGGCCGATAGACGGACCTGCTCTTGTTTATGCGTGCCGATCACAGCGCCCATGGTCGGCCCGGGGGGGAGGGGGAAAGGGCGCCCCAGTTCCGATATCCCGGAAGGCAAGAGGGAGAGAAGAATTGCAGATGAGGGGGAAAGCGGCGGCGATCATCGTTCTGTTGGCCGGTCCGGTGGTATCCACTGGCGCGGTGATCCATCTTCAGCTCCCCGGGGGTGGGGCGCACGGCCGCGTGTCACCCGGCCGGAGTTTCGTCGTCGAAGTGGTGTTGGACCTGGAAGGTGCGGAGAAAGTCGCTGGCTTCGAGGCCCAGCTTCGTGACTCGACGGGGAGCGGGAAGCTGACCTGGACCAAGCGCACCTGGGGTGGCAGTCTTAGCGCCGGGACGGGTCCCATCGCCGATCCCGCCAAGATGCCCTTCAAGACGGGGGGTTTCCCGGCCATGATTCCTGCACCAGGTACTGATCCCGAGTCGTCGGCGGGCTTCGCGGTCTCCATCGGCCTTCTTGCCAGTGACGGCTATCCACAGGCGGATATTCAGCCTTGGATCGAGCAGCTGACGTTGAAGCTGTCTCTTGCTGCGGGTCGGGAACCCTACGTGATCAGCCTCGAGGATGGTCAGATCCTCTTCGAAGAGGACGGCAATGCAGTGCCCCTCCGAATGGGCACCACCGTGACGATACCGGAACCGTCCAGCCTTCTGCTCTTGGTCTTCGGTAGCCTGCTCGTTTACCGTGGCCGCGGCTGATGCAGGTGCGAAGCTCGGTGGGGGCCCTCGGCTGGGATGGTCAAATACCTGGCCGCGACCGGCAAGTCGGATCGCGAGGAATCAGACCGGTCGTGACCGTTGGTCAGATGTACTCGCGGAACAACTCCTTGCTGGGGCCGGGGATGACCACCGAGGCCACGAGCAGGCCCTTTTCGCGGACCAGCTGAGCCCCGGCATCGACGCCGGCGCGACAATCGGCCACCGTTCCCGCCATGAGGGCAAAACCCTTGCCGCCCAAGGCCATGGCCAGATGGATGCGGTAGAGCGTGATGGCCGCGGCTTTGGCGGCGGCGTCGGCCGCTTCGAGAATGCTGGCCGCCGAGAAGGACTCGATGATGCCGACGGCGCCGGGTCGATCGTCATCGAGTTGCACCGATTGCCCGAGGGCACGGAACACTGACTCGTGGATGTTGGGGATAGTGATGTGGTCAATGACCCCGTCTGGCGCGGCGGCCAGACCGGCGGCCATGCTGGCTCGGACCGCCGCGATGTTGCCGGTGACCACGTTGATGAACTTGCCCGAGCAGATCGTTCGGCCGAGAACGAGCTCGACATCCGCCGCCTTGAGCATCGCATCCTGGACGGCCAGCCCAATGGCGACGCTGCTCAGTTCGATCATGCCAATAGCTTCGCGCATAGTCCTCAAATCCTCGTCATGCTTCGATCGTCATGGCATCCTTGGCCAGGTTGACGGTTCCGGTGATGCTGGCGTGGATCACCGCACCCAGCTGCCCCTCGGACGGGCGGGCTACGACGTCTCCGGCCTTGACCCGGTCACCGCTTCGGACCACCGGCAGGGCAGGGGCGCCCACGTGCTGCTTGAGTGGCAGCTGGACACGTCGCGGCTGGTACGCGCGCTTGAGCATCGGGCCCTGGTTGACAAAATCGGTGAGCCCCAGTTTGGTGAGCAGTCGCCGCAAGGGCACACGGCGGTTGTCGAGATGCAGTTTCGGGCGGGCCTCGACCGCGTCGACCTCCCACTTGCGGCCTTCGGACATCAGCCGACGCTTGTTCTGGCCGCACACATTCTTCGGATCGAGATCCTCCGGGCAGGAGATCATCGTACACAGGTTGCACTCGCAGCAGAACAGCGTGCCCAGGGTGCTGGCCTCACCGGTCTGGCTGTAGACCAGGGACCGCATGGCCTTGTGTGGCTCGATTGGGTGGCCCAGCAGGTAACGCGGGCAGAGTTCGGTGCAGAAAGAGCACTGGTCGCAAGCGCTGGCCCCAACCCGCGAAATCGTGGGCCAATCCTTGCGGTAGCGGGCGATGAGCATGTGATCGTCGGGCAGCACGATCAGGCCGCCGGTCGTCTTGGTGATCGGTTCGTCGAGACTGGTGCACAGCCGGCCCATCATCACCCCGCCCACGAGGGCCGCCGGCCTGTCCACCGTGGCTCCGCCCGCAAGCTCGATCGCCTCGCGGAAGCTGGTGCCGACCGGGACGCCGATCGTGACTGGATCCCTGACCGCACCGGCCACGGTCAGGAACTTGTGGGTGACCGGGACGCCTTGGGCGATGTTGCAGGCCGTCTCGACGTTGGTGACGACCGCCCCGACGGCCAGTGGAATCCTACCCGGCGGAATGACCCGGCCGGTCACGTCGTAAACCAGGACGAACTCATCCCCGGTGGGATAGCTGTCGGCCAACTCCGCGATCCGCACCGTCGTCGGGAGCTTCGGGGTGAGCAACTCGATGACGTCGTGGTACTTGTACTTGATGCCGATGACGGCCTCTTTGGCCCCCACCAGCTGCCGGGCCCGCTCCAGTCCCGCGATGACCTGGTCGGGGAACTCGCGGAGCATCTCCTTGTCCTTGTGCAGCAGCGGTTCGCATTCGGCTGCATTCAGGATGATGATTTCCGCCGCCGCCCGGAGCTTCACATGCGTCGGGAATCCGGCCCCGCCGGCCCCGACCACCCCACACGACTGAATGGTGTCAATGGTTATCTCTGCCATATCTACCGCTGAGCCTGCCTTGGGCCGCCTTCAACCCGGCGGCTGACACCGACAGTGTAGCCGAGAGCTGGACCCGGTTCCAGAACGTGGAAGGTGCCCTGCGGAGACGCCCGGCTAGGGCTGGCTTTCGGCCAGGACGGGCACCAGCTTGAAGGAGATTGGGCCGTTAGAGGTACGAACCTCGATCTGGCCTCCGCCGCCGTTGAGCTCCGCCTCGACGTGGGCGCTGCTGGTCCGCAGAGCGCCGACCTGGGTCGTTCCGAAATCCGTGGAGACCCGGCCGTTGCTCGTATCCAGCCGCAACTGGGCCGCGACGGTGGAAGGCAAATGTACCTTGATACCTCCATTGGCGGATGACACGCGGACCTCCGGCGTGGTAGGCAGCCATCCCGTCTCCAGCTCAACCGGGCTGTTGGTGGTTTCCAGGCGGATGTTCCCCCGGGTGCTCATGGCCCGAATCCGGCCGTTGCTGGTTCTTGCCTGGACTTGTTTGCTGCCGACCCGCCGGAGCTCCACGGGACCGTTCGAGGAAATCGCTTCGACATCTCCGGTCACATCCTCGAGCGAGACGGCGCCGTTGCTGGTTGTGGCCTTCACCCGGCCATCGATCCGGGCGGTGCGAATCGGGCCGTTCGAGGTGTGCAGCTTCAGGTCTCGAGCGGTATCGGTCACTTGGATGCGGCCGTTGCTGGTTCGGATATCCATCGCCATGGCGGGCGGAACGACGATCTCGAAACTCGCACCGGCGTTGAGGTTCGGCTCGACCGGAAACTCGGCCACGATGTGCAGCGTGTCCGGCCGGCCGGCTTCACGTTCAGCCCGGATCTTGATGCGTTCGAGAGCGTCCAGGGCGGCTTCGACGGTTGTGGCCGAGGCGGTCTTGGTGCCCGAGACGCTCGCTTCGCGGACCGCGGGATCGCAGCGGACCTCCACGCCGCCGTTCCGCGTCTCGACCACGAGCGAGGACACGCCCTGGATGTCCGCCGTCTGGCGGAACTCCGCTCGTTGGGTCACATAGAAGTGGCCATTGTAGGTGCATCCACAGAGGCCGGCTGCAGCCAGGCTGACGATCCACATGCGTCGTTTCGCGATCATGTCGGTTTCCTCATTCCAGGCGGAAGTGTTCGTTGTCGTCGGCGCGGCGCAGTGCCCTTTCAACATCAGACCCAACTCGCCGTCGGAAGTTGGTGATTAACGCACCTCCTGGCCGACGGGCCTCCGACGTTGATCTCGCCGGGGTGCCATCCGCCGGTCACCCGTGGGTCTCGCTTGATCCGGGCATCGGGCCGTGTGCGGCCAATCGCTCCACAGACTCACCCGGCGGACGTGACCCCGAGCGATAAGAGCGCCTCTTGCTCGGTGGGGTAGATATCGAAGAGCTTGTTCACGCCGGTGATCTTGAAGAGCTGCTGGAGCTCCGTACGCAGGCCGCACAGGACCAGCCTGCCCTTGATGGCCTGTATTTTTTTGCGCAGTTCAATCAGCGTGCTCATCGCTGAAGAGGACATCGATTTGACCTTGGTGAAGTCGATGATCAGTTTCTTGCACGCTCGATCGTCCACCAGGGCGAAGAGGCCCGCAGCCATGGCCTCCAACCGTGGCGCGTCCACGACGGCCGTGTCATTGATCGTCGCCACGGTCACATCTCTCAGGGTTTGAACGAGCAGTGGTGAAGGAACGGCCATGGAACACCTCGCCTCGACTATGCCAGGAGCGCATTCTACTGCGGTTCGACCACCTTAGCGAGTCCTGGGGGGCTTTACACGGCGGCATGGAGCGGGGTATTTTGACGCGGCATCATGATCACTATCCTCTCCGCGACCGTACTGTTAATCCTGGTCATGGATCCTCTGGGTAACGTCCCCCTCTTCCTGGTCGCGCTTCGGGACGTTGCTCCCGACCGACACCGCCGGGTGGTAACCCGCGAGCTTTGCATTGCCTTGGTGGTGATGGTGATCTTCCTGTTCTTCGGTCGGCATATCCTTCAGCTGTTCCAGATTTCCCAGCATGCGTTGAGCATCGCCGGCGGCATCATTCTCTTCCTGATTGCCGTCCGCATGATCTTCCCGTCCACGGGAGGTCCTTTTGGTGATGCTCCGAGCGGCGAGCCGTTCATCGTTCCGCTGGCCATTCCCCTGGTCGCTGGCCCTTCCACCCTCATCACCCTGACCCTGCTGGTGTCCCGCGAACCGGACCGCTGGCCCGGGTTTCTTCTGGCCCTGATCCTGGCCTGGCTGGTGTCGGTCGCTGTACTTCTGGCCTCGAACCTGCTCAGTCGGCTCCTGACCGAGAAAGGCCTCATTGCCCTGGAACGTCTGATGGGCATGATCCTGACCGCCGTGGCGGTCCAGATGCTCATGACCGGCGTTGGAGAGGCGATCGTCCAGTTTCGCTCGGCTAGCCGCGGGTGATATGCCGATCGCTTCCGGGCGACTGATACCGAGGTCGACGCGGATGGCCGCCGGGCTGGGCCCCGCGACTCGCGGCCATTTCCGCAATGGGTGCTGCGGCTTCGCGTCCGTTGGGGGATGTGGAACTTCCGCCTTGCTCAGGCGTCCAACGAAGGGGCTTTGGATAATCCGGCCGTCTACGAGAGGAGTATGCTATGAAACCCGCGACCATCGTATTGTCTGTCATTGCATTGGCGTGGTTCTTCAGCCTGGCTGCGGCAGCGGAGGAGACTGCGGACCTGAGGGTGACCCGGGTGGCCTTGTTCTCCAGCGGTGTGGGCTACTTCGAGTGCAACACCAAGGTGAAAGACGTCGCCAACGCCGAGTTGAAGTTCCGCACCGCCCAGGTCAACGACATTCTTAAGTCTTTGGTGGTACAGGACTTCGACGGCGGATCGATCAGCACGGTGGGCTACGCATCCCGCGATCCGGTGGAGAAAGCCCTCAAGAGCTTCGGCGTCGACATCACCAGCAAGCCGACGCTGGCTCAGCTTCTTGATCAACTGCGTGGCGAACCGGTCGTGCTGGCCGGCCCGCGGAACGTCACCGGGGTGATCCTCGGGGTGGAGAAGAGGAAGATCCAGGTGGAGAAGAACGTGATCGAGGAGGATATGCTTAACCTCCTTACTGAAGCTGGATTACAGCAGATCCAAATCAGCGGTATCGAGCGGCTCAAGCTCAGCAACGAGAAGATCGACGCCGAGCTGCGTAAGGCTCTGGCGACCCTGGCCTCAAGCCACGACGCCGACAAGAAGGGCGTGGTGATCCATTTTGACGGCCAGGGCGAGCGGCGGGTGCGGGCCTCATACCTGCTCGAAGCCCCTATCTGGAAGACCAGCTACCGCCTGGTGCTGGCACCGGACAAGAAGCCCTTCATTCAGGGCTGGGCAACGGTCGAGAACGCCACCGAGGAGGACTGGAAGAACGTGAAGTTGTCGCTGGTCTCCGGCCGGCCGATTTCCTTCACCATGGATTTGTACACCCCCCTGTATGTGCCCCGCCCGAAGGAGGAACTCGAGCTGTACGCCTCGTTGCGTCCACCAGAGTTCGAGGCCGGCAAGACTTTGTTGGGTGTCGCGGTAGCGGATGCCGCTGCCGCGTTGGAGGCCACCCCGCCTGCCTCGGCTGCCCCGCCGGCTCTGGCCCGTGCTGTGGTTAAGGAGGTGCGAAAGGGTCCAGCCGCCCGACCTTTGGCCCGGGCTCGAGGCTTGGCTGAAGGCGGGCAAGGTATGGCTGGTGGCATGGGAGGCATGGGAGGCGCCGGCTTCGGCGGCCGCCCCCTGGGGGAAGGCGTTGAAGACCTCGGGGAGGGAGTTCAATCTGTGGCCAGCGCCCAACAGGCGGGCGAACTCTTCGAGTACGTCATTGCGACCCCCGTCACCATTGCGCGCCAGCATTCGGCCATGCTCCCCATCATCAACGAGGAGATTGGCGGCGAGAAACTCAGCATCTACAACCCGGGGACACATCCCAAGCATCCGCTGAACGGCCTGCAAATCGAGAACACGTCGAAACTCAATCTCATGCAGGGGCCGATCACCGTGTTCGATGAAAGTGTCTACGCCGGCGACGCCAAGCTGCCCGATCTCAAGCCGGGGGAGAAGCGGCTGGTCGCCTATGCCTTGGATCTGGCCGCCGAGGTGACCGTCGATCAGAAGCCTGCGCCGGACGAACTGGTTAGCTTGCGAATCGCCAAGGGCACACTGCTGCATCGGCACAAGTACGTCGACGAACGCATGTACACCGTCAAGAACAAGGACGTCAAGAAAGCCCGATCCGTTCTGCTCGAACAACCCGGCACGGGCGACTGGAAGCTGGTCGAACCCAAGGAACCGTTCGAGCGGACCGGGAACCTGTGGCGCTTCAAGGTGTCCGTCCCGGCGGGCAAGAGCGTCGAGCAGAAGGTGCGCCTGGAGCGGGTGGCGGAGGAGTCCATGGCTTTGACCGACAGCGGTCTGGATCAGATCGACTTCTTCCTGCGGGCCAGGGTCATTTCGCCTAAGGTCAAGGAGGCCATGCAGAAGGTCGTCGCGCTTCGGACTGCCCTGGATACTTCCACCAACGAACTCGCCCTCCGCGAACAGGACGTGAACGAGGCCGTTCAGGAGCAAGGGCGGATTCGCGAGAACGTGAAGGTGCTCGAGAAGAGCAGCGACACCTACCAGAAGCAGATCCGCAAGTTCGACCAGCTCGAGACCCGAATCGAGCAACTCCGCGAAACGGTGACCACCCTTCGGGGGAACACGCAGAAGAATCGCGAGGCCCTGGAGAAGTTCCTCCTCGAACTGGACGTGGAGTAGGTGTCGGCAGCGGCCGGCCTGTCCGCCAGGTTTGGGCGGCGTGGTCCGATCTGCAGGTCCGGCGAAGGTCCGCTATGGCCTGGTGTGAGCGCGGTGCCGCCGCCGACCCCGTCCGGCGCCAAGGCCCGTGCGCGCCACCACTTCCATGTCTACCCGATTGTGCGGTTTTCTACCCATTCGGGGGCCCCTCTTGGGGACTATTGCCCGGTTTGGATGTGTTCATCGGCCTTGGCGATGCCGTCGAGGGCCTTTGGCCGTCTGGCACGGTACGTGAATGATCTCCATCCGGTTTGCATGCGACCACAAGTGAAGAGAAGGAGATGGGACCAGAGTCGGTGGTGATTGAACGAAAGGAGATCTATCATGACCCGCAAACTGACCGGTGTGTTGATGGTGCTCGGAATGGCCGGCGGGGCTTTGTTTCAGTCCGGCGGCTGCAATATCGCGATCACGCCCATCGAGCCGCAGGAGGAGGTTTTTACCTCTGGTGTTCAGGGCGTGTCGAGTGTCACGCCCGTCTGGGGGCAGTATCCCAGCTTCTGGGCGACGAGCTACGTGACGGGGGGGTGGGGCGGCTACTGAGTAGCGAATGGTAAGGGCTGAAAACCGATAAGAACGTTCTTTCGGAGTCCTGGAGGGCCCGGCTTATCAGAGCCGGGCTCTCTTGCTGTGTGGGGATGAGCGGGGCGAAGGTACGATCAGGGGACGCAGACGACCTCCGTGACCTCGGGCACGTGCTCCATCAGGTTTCGCTCGACACCCAGCTTCAACGTCATTTGGGCTGAGGGGCACCCCCGGCAGGCTCCGTGTAGACGAACCTGGACGACGCCGTCCTGGTCGATGTTTACGAACTCCAAGTCACCGCCGTCGGCCTGGATCATCGGCCGGATCTTGGCCACCACTGCCGCCACCCGGTCCTTGACCGATTCTTGTCCCTGGTCCGCTGCCTCAGTCATCTGGCACCTCACCACACAATGCACGGGCTCCTGCCCCAGACGAGGGTGGTTGTCCCGCCGGTCTGTAAGTCTAGCGGCCCAGCGAGGACAGGACAAGTTGTGCTGGGCTCTGGCGAGGGTCTGGTTCTACGCGACCGCGGCGTTGTTCTCTTCGCCGGGCGATTCGAACTTGACGCTGACCCGTTTGCTGACCCCTGCTTCCTGCATGGTGACGCCGTAGAGGACGTCGGCCATGCTCATCGTCGGTTTCTGGTGGGTGATCACCAGGAACTGGGTCGTGTCCAGGAACTCGGCGATGATCCGATTGAACCGCTCGTTGTTGGCCTCGTCGAGGGAGGCGTCGACCTCATCCAGGATGGCGAAGGGGGACGGCCGGCTCCTGAACACAGCCATGAGCAGGGCGATCGCGGTCATCGTCTTCTCGCCGCCGGAGAGCAGCGAGTTGGTCCGCATTTCCTTGCCGGGCGGGCGAGCGTGGATTTCGATGCCCGCTTCCAGGACGTCGAGCGGCTGGCCTTCGGGCGGCGTCTCGTAGCTGAGATCGGCTCTCCCGCCGCCGAACAACTTTCGGAACATGTCGTTGAAGTGCCCGCGGACGACCTCGAACGTTTGTGTGAACCGCTCGCGGCACTCGACATTGAGCTGCTCGATCAGCGTTTCGAGCTGGCCCTTGGCATGGCGGAGGTCGTCGCGCTGCGCGGTCAGGAAACCGGACCGCTCCTCGAGCTTCTCCTGCTCGGCGATGGCATTGAGGTTGACGTTGCCGAGCCGGCGTATCTTCTCCTTCAGTTCCTCGATCTCGGCCTCCACCGCGGCCCAGTCCTGGTCCTTGTGCTCATAGCTGGCGTGGGCTTCGGCCAGATCCAGACTCAGTTCCTCGCGTACCCGATTGACCAGGTCCTCCATGCGAATCGTGCATTCGCGAAAGTCCATCTGGATGGCGTTGAGCCGCTGCTCGGATTGTTCGAGCTCGCCGCGATTGGTCTTCAACTGGACGCCCAGGGCCTCGATTTCGATAGCCATCCGTTCTCGGTGGTGGCCGCTGTCGAGAACGGCGTGATCGAGCCGTTCCTTGTCGGCGTAAAGGTCGGCCAGGCGGCTCTGGGCGGCCAGAATGGTTCGTTCGGCCAGGGTGAGTCGTTGGGCAGCCTGTTGGGCGGCGGCAGCCGCGGTGCGCACCGCCTCCTCACTCTGGTGTCGGGATTCGCGAAGACCACGCAGTCGGTCGCTGAGCATGCCGCGCTGCTGGCTCATGCGGCCCGCCTCGACCTTGGTGGCCGTGACCCGTTCTGACAACTGGGCCCGCTGCTGCCGGATCAGGACGATCTGTACCTGGGACTCCTGGACGCGACGGTGATGCTCCTCACTGGTGGCTTCCAGGTGGGTCAGGGATTCCCGGCTGGCCGACGCCCGCCGGACGGTTTCGCGGATCTGCAATTGGGCGGACTCGATGTCGCCGGCGACCTGGGGTTGCATGCGACTCAACCGATCGATCGCGTTCTGGTTGGCGCTTTGAGCGGCGTTGTTCTCCGCCTCGGCGGTTCGGGCCTCGTACCGGGCGTTACGCAAGGCCTGCTGGGCCTGCTGGAGGCGGGCGGCCTCGGCCGAGGTGTGTTCGAGCCGTTTGGTCATGGCCTCGATCCGGTCATCGACTTCCTGGATCTGGGCGTCAATCTCGCGCAGCTCGCTCTTGCGTGAAATCAGCCCGGCCCGGGCGCCGGCGGGTCCCAGCTGGCAGATGCCCTGGGGGTCCAGCAGTTCGCCGGTCAATGTGACGTACCGATACATCGGGGGGTTCTGGCGAGCCAGCTGCAGGGCGTCGGCCATCGTTCGCACAATGATCGTCCGACCGAGCAAGTGCCGCACCAACGGCTCCGCCTCCTGGGGATAGCGCGCCAGATTGATGGCGTAGTTAACGAAACCCTCCTGCTGGGTGAAGTCGCGGCCGTCGATGAACGGCGGCAGCAGATCGAGACAGATCGCCGGCACCCGCCCCGGGAAGTCGGCCAGCATGGCGGCATCCGCCAGCAGCGGCTGGCTCTGCTCGACAACCAGATACTGGTCGTATTCGCCGAGGGCGGTCTCGATCAATGCCGCGTTGGCCACGTCCGCCGCGATCAGGTCGGCCACCATGCCCCAGACGTAGGCGAACGTCCGGCCGGTCGCGTCCTGCTCCTTGCGGTGCAGAAGCTCGCGCACCCCTAAGTCCACCCCTTCGAGCTTGCGGTCCAGGTCGAGCAGGGTCTGCTTGCGACTGACCATGCCGCTGCGGTGCTCCTTTGCGGCTGCCAACTGCTGATTCAACTCGCTCTGGTCGGCATCGAGCTGGGCGGCCTCTTGCTGCTTCTCGTCGAGCTGCCTGCCGTGCTCGGCGATGGTTGCGGCCAACTCCCGGCCTCGTTCGTCCAGCCGGCTCTTGTGCGCAGTCAGCTCGCCCAGTTCGGCCTGTAGTTCTCCCTGGCGGACTTGGAGTCGCTGCTGTTCGGCCTCCAACTTCTGCTTTTCGCGATCCAGCGACTGCACTTCGTTGTTCAGCTGCGTGGTCCGCCGCATGACCTCAATGATGTGGGCCTTTTCCTCCTCGCATGCCCGCTCCAGGCCCGCCAGATCACGACCCAGCTGTCCGTCCTGGCTGGCCAGTTCATCCTCGATGCGGTGCACTTCGCGGAGCCGGTCGTCGACGTACGCGACTTCCGCCTCCACGGATTCGATCGACTGCTGCAGCCGGATGGTCTTCTGCCGCTCGCCGGCCAGTCGCTCCTGCTCGCGGGAACGTACGCCGCCCAGCATGTCCAACTGTTGCAGCGTTTGTCCGATGCGCTCCCGCTTCTCCGTAATCTCTGCAGTGTTTGAGAGAACCTGCTGCTGTATATGGTGACGCTCGCCGTCGAGCCGGTCCAGCTCTGTGCGAAGCGCGGCCTCCCGCGTCTCGGCTTCGGTAATTGCGGTTCGCAGCCGGGTGACTTCGTCGCCGACGGTCTCGGCCTGCGACTTGAGTACCGCGGATTGCTCGTTCAGCCGGTGATAGTCCGCCAGGGCATACATCGCCCGTTTTTCGCGGAGCTGCTGGTCGTAGATCTGGTAGTTGCGGGCTTTCCCGGCCTGGTACTTGACGCTGCGAAGCTGCTTCTCGATCTCGTCTACAATGTCCTCGAGCCGCAGGAGGTTCTGCTCGGCACGCTCCAGCTTGCGCTCGGCTTCCTTCTTGCGGGCCTTGTAGCGGCTGATGCCTGCCGCCTCCTCGAACACCACCCGTCGCTGAGCGGGGTTCGCCTGGATCAGGTAGGACACTTTGCCCTGCTCGATGATCGAGTAAGCGGTCACGCCAATCCCGGTATCGAGAAACAACTCCTTGATGTCCTTCAACCGGGCCGGCTCGTTGTTGATCAGATACTCGCTCTCCCCCGTGCGATAGAGCCGCCGTGTGATCTTGACCTCGTCGGTGTCCACAGGCAGCTTACGGTCCTCGTTGGCAAAGACCAGGTCCACCTGGGCCATGGAGGCACTCTTGCGCGTGCCCGACCCGAAGAAGATCACGTCCTGCATCTGCTCGCCGCGCAAGCTCTTGGCGCTCTGGTCGCCCAATGCCCATTTGATGGCGTCGACCACGTTGCTCTTGCCGCAGCCGTTCGGGCCGACAATGCCGGTGATCCCCGGCAGGAAATCGAAATCGATCTTGTCGGCGAAACTCTTGAAGCCCTGGCAGGTCAGTCGTTTGAGAAACATGAAGTCGCAGGGACCTCCTTGTGCCCAGTCTCTACCGGCCATCCCGGTCGGTTCTGTCTTCGCATACCTCCCCCGTGGCGGCCGTTCGTCACACCGGGTGCAGACGCACCCTTGGCCCAGCCCGGACGGCTCTCTAATCTACCCGCCGAATGGTGTTTTGCCAAGAAAGAACAACAACATTTTGTGGACTCGCCGTTCAATCGGGGGGCAGCCCCCCCCGGGGGGTAGGTAAAAAACCGCCGGGCCCATCGGACGGCGAGATCCGATGGGCCCGGTTCTTGGGTTGACCCTGTCCGGGGCCTTGGCGTGGATCGGTGTGAGCCAAGGCCGTCAGGACCGTCGTGGCCCCTACGGGCACGGCGGCGGAGGAAGCTTCTGGCCGATGTTGTTGCGCACCGCAGTCATGTCCAGGGTGTTGATGCGCCCGTCCATGTTGATGTCGCAACGGTGGTGGACCAGAGGCACCTCCCCGGTGTTGTTCCGAACCGGGGTCATGTCCAGCGTGTTGCACCTGCCATCACCGTTGACGTCACCCACGAACGCGACCATACAGATCGAGCTGGTCGTGACGTTGCCGGACAGGTCGGTGATGCCCGGGAACCGAATCGAGACCCGGCTGACGTCGGCCACGCCGCTCATGTCGATGGTCAGAACCGCGCCGGCGATGGAGACGGAGTTGATGGTGACGGCGCTGCCGGCGCTGTCGACCACACTGACGTCGGCGGGTAGAGGCGTTCCGCCTGGCCCACTGCCCATGATGGACTCGTCGAAGGTCACCAGGACCAGCGTTGGGCCGTTCCTGCGGCACTCGACGGCCGCGTCAAAGACGCCCAGGGGACTCAGCAGGTCAATGTCGAACGTGCCCATCGTCCCGTGGGTCTTCCGCGACACGGCGGCGGTCATCACTGGCGGAACGCGGTCGCGAACCCTGAGGACCACGTTTCGCTTGCCACCCTGGTCGAAGACCTTGATGACCACGTTATCGACGTCGGTATCGGCCGAGTTGCCGCCCGCCGCGGAGGTGAACCCGACGTACTTGACGTCCGGGATATTCGCCGCCGGGACGGTGTAGTCCCGGATGGCGTGGATCGGACACAGCCCGGGGGGCGTTACCACGACGTTAAGCACGCCGTTCTTGAACCGGACCACCGCGTGCCAGACGCCGGTGTCCTCGAAATCGGGCGAGATCGCCGTCGTGGTCTTGCTGACCACGCTCCCGCCGACGTCCACGCCCACATGGTTGGAGTCGGGGTCGAAGTTGTTCATGTACCCGTCGAACTCGACCGCGAAGGACTGGGTGGGGAAGTCGCGGTAACCGATCCCGACACCTTCGGGATAGAACGGTCCGGACGGTGCTCCGCTGACCACCATGGTCAAGCCGTCAGGGTCAATGTTGCCTGCGGCATCCGCGTAATGACCGGAGACGTTGGCGAGCTTGAAGTCAAAGGAGACCTCGAAGTCGTTGGAGGTGCCGGGCTCGGCTACGGGCGACGGGCTGTAGAAAGCGGTGCCCGCCTTGGAGATGAACCCGGAGGAAATCAACCGCACCACGCCCTCCGGCAACTGATGATTCGCGAACGGGAAGATCTGCCAGTCCGCCGGCAGGGCGCCGAAGCCTTCGTTGGTCGCGAGGGTATAGACGTTGCCGTTGGTCGTATTGGCAAAAGTGACCGTGTCGTTGTAGAGGCCGGCCGGCAACGCATTGGCCAGGGCATTGATGGACACGGTGACGTTGGTTGAAGCTCCCGGAGTCAGAGAGCCGGCCACCGGCGGGGAGAGGGTTACCCACGGCTGGAGGTTGGCCGCCGACCAGTTGATGGTCTGTCCGCCGGCGTTGGTGAGCGTGTAGCTCTTGCTGCCGGGGACGAACGGCCCGCCCGGATTGCCCGCGCTGTACAGATCGTCCGCCGGGTAGACCTCCAGCACGCCGGCAGGAGTCGCCGAGATCTGGACCGTGTAGTCCTCTACCTCACCGTCGCGTGCATGGCCGATGTAAGAGAGGCCTGCGACCGTACTGAAGCGGAACCGGGCGAAGGTGGTGCCGCCGGCGGCCGTGATTGGAACCGGGAAGACCAGGGAGTTGACGCCCGCCACCAGAGGCACGTCGGCGAAGATCTGATCCCCGGTATCGGCCCACGAGCCATTGCCGCCGAAGTCGAGCCAGGCACTGAGCAGTCCAGGCGCCGAGGCCGTGACGTCCACACAGCCCAGATGACCGGGCGTCAGCGGGGTGTTTCGGAAGACCACGCCGTCCTCGTCGGCCAGGGCGGCCAGATCATCTCCCGTCGCGGTCGGGTTCGGCTGCCCGTCGCCTTCCGCGTCGATCAACGCACCCAGCATAAGGCCCGGAACCACCGTGTGGCGGGCTCCGTTGTTGCCCAGCAGGGTGGGGTAGGTGGGGTCAGGCGCGTCGCCGAAGTCATCGGTGGGTTCGACCACTTCGAAAATGCCGGTGAGGGCGAAGGCCAGATCCATGGATTCTCGAGCCATGGGATGGTTGCCGCCGTAACGCAGCTCCTTCCAGCCCGGCACCGGTTGGGTGAGATCCATGTAGCAGGCGTCGTCGTTCCAGTGTTCCAGCGAGCTCTTCCAACCCAAGAGGAAGAGGGCGTCGTCAGCCTTGTACTTCACGCCGAGCCAGTAAATGGTCCCTTCTCGCTGGCGGAAGGCTTCGTCCTTGTTGATGTAGAAGTCGTACTGGTAGATCTGCGTGTCGCCCGGGAACTGCCATTCCCCGGTCACAGGGTCGTGCCACCATTCAGCTCGTTCGTGGAGACACAGTCCGGCCTTGTACTCGCCGGGAGCGAAGTGCTTCTTCCACAGCGCGATGCCCGGATGGCTGTACGGCACCAGCGGTGGGGCCGCGGGCACATCCGCGTAGAGGGTCAAGGTGAAGCCCAGGCTGGCCGGGCCTTCGGGCGGCAGAATGTCGTGGAGGAACGAGGTCCAGATGTGGATGTCGGTGATCGGCCCGCTCATCGTGCACTTGAAGTCGTCGGCCAGCTCGACCCTCGCGTTGTTCACGTCCACGCCTGTGGTGTGGACGTCGGGCCGCTGCAGCCACTTCACCGGGGCGATCGTGACGAGGTAGTCCTCCACCTCGCCATTGGGGGCCGGGCCGGTGAAGGACAGTCCCTGCACCAGGCTCAGCCGGAACCGGGTGAACGTCTGGCCCACCGCGGTAATCGCTCCCGGAACGAACGTCAGGTTGTTGATGCCGTTCGCGACGGGCACGTCGGCGAAGATCTGCTCCCCGGCGTTGGCCCAGGAGCCATTGCCGTCGAAATCAACCCAGGCGCTGAGATAGGCCACCGCGGTGGTAAAATTCGTGACCGTCACGGTTACCGTGTTCGGCACCCCGCTGAACATGGCCGTGTGGAAGGTCACACCGTCCTCGTCGGCCAGATTGGTGATGTCGTCCCCTGTCGCCGTCGGGTTTGGCAGGCCATTGCCCTCGACATCGATGAGCTTGCCGAGCATGAGGGCTTGCGAGGCGACGTGGCGAGCTCCGTTGGCCGCCAGCAGTGTGGGATACGGGGCTGGAGCGTCGCCGAAGTCGAAGACATCGGGGCCGGCCATGCCGGTCACGGCAAACGCCAGGTCAATCGAG
Source organism: Phycisphaerae bacterium (assembly GCA_018003015.1). NCBI lineage: Bacteria > Pseudomonadati > Planctomycetota > Phycisphaerae > Phycisphaerae bacterium. The sequence goes on from JAGNEZ010000066.1 coordinate 29,916, forward strand.
TCGGGAGCCATCGGATGGCCGTCGCCATAGCGCAGCTCTCTCCACATGATCGCCGGGCCGGAATTGTCCAGCCAGCAGGCATCGTCGTTCCAGTGCCGCCGCGAGGTCTTCCATCCCAGGGCGCAGTCGGTACCGATCTCGGACATGTACTTCACGCCCAGCCAGTAGATCGTGCCTTCGAACTGATGGAAGGCCTGGTTCTCGTTGATGTAGAAATCGTATTGGTAGATCTGGGTGTCTCCTGGGAAATGCCAGGAATTGGTGGCGGGATCAAACCACCACTCGCCGGGGACGACGGTGCAGAGTCCCGCTTGGTACTGACCAGGTTCGAAGGTCGCTTCCCAGAGGAGTTCGCCCGGATGGCTGTAAAGGGTGCCGTTCGGGCCGGCGGGCACGTCCGCGTACAGGTACAGCTTGAAGACCAGGCTGTTCAGGCCGTTGGGCGGCAGCAAGTCGCCGTTGAAGGATGTCCAGATGTGGAAGTCGGTGATCGGTCCGGTCTGCGTGCACCGGAAGTCGTCAGCCAGCTGCACCCAGAAGTTGTCCACATCCACTCCGGTTATCTCCACGTCCGGGGGTTGGATCCACTTCACCGGGGCGATCTTGATGAGGTAGTCTTCCACCTCGCCGTTCGGGGCCGGCCCGGTGAATGGCAGCCCCATCACGGTACTCAGCCGGAAGCGGGCAAAGGTTCGCCCCGTCGCGGTAATGGCCCCCGGCGTGAACGTCAGGATGTTGACGCCGTTCACGACCGGCACGTCGGTGAAGATCTGCTCACCGGCGTCGGCCCACGAGCCGTTGCCGTCGAAATCGACCCAGGCGTTCAGGTAGGCCACGGCGCTGAACATGTTCGTGACCGTCACGTTGACCGTGTTCGGGACCCCGGTAAACATGGCGGTCGGGAAGGCCACACCGTCCTCATCCGGGAGATTGTTGAGGTCGTCCCCGGTAGCCGTGCCATTCGGTTGGCCATCGGCCTCGGGATCGATCAGATTGCCGAGCATGAGGCCAGGCGTGATCAGGTGATTGGCGCCCATGTTGGCGGCCAGCGTCGGATAAGTCGGATCCGGAGCATCACCCCAGTCAAGCTCCTCTACGCAAGGCAGGTCGCCCTCGATGGCGAAGGCCAGGTCAATCGGCTCCGGGTACCAGATGTGCCCGTCGGGGTAGGTCAGGGGCCGCCACGGGCCAGTGTACGGCTCCGACCCGACACCCACAACCGCGGCGTCATTCCAGTGGTGGTAAGAGGTCTTCCAGCCGAAGTACGCCGGGGTGACCCCGGGCATCGTCTGGGCTTGCACGTCCAGCCAGTACACCACTGGCTGCTCAGGGTGACCTTCCTGGCAGAACGCCTCGCTGGCGGGAATCCAGAAATCGTATTGCCAGCAGACCTTGTCGCCCGGGAAGACCAAACCTTGATCGGCGGTTGGATCCCACCAGTATTCCTCAAGATCCCCCAGGTAGACGCCGACGGTAAACGTGCCCGGCTGGAAAGTCCTGGTCCACAGGACCTTGCCGGGTCGGCTGAACAGGGCACCCGGAACGGCCGGAATATCAGCGTGCAGGCTCAGCGTGAAAGTCACGTTGCCCGCGTCCGGTGGTATGCCCGGAAGAATGTCTTGCAGCCACGAGCCCCACACGGTGATGTGCGTAATCAGCGAGCGGCGATCACACTTGAAATCGTCCGCCAGAATCACCGGGAAGGTCGCCTTCACGTCGATGCCAGTCTTGTTGATGTCCGGCGGCTGAATGAACTTCAGCGGCCCGCCTTCGCACACCTCGTCGAGCCCGTCGCCGTCTTTGTCACCCAAGCAGACCGTCCCCGGACCCTTGGGCTCTCCGCCCGACGCCCGGCAGTTCTGAGGCAATTCCATGTAACATCGCCCGTCCGGGGGGCAGCAGGCTTCCGCCAGGGTTGTGATCTCGCAGGCGTCGTCGATCTGGTTGCCGTTGAGATCCCCAAGACACACGCCGCCGGGCGCCAGGAACCCTCCCGTCGGGACACAGGTGCCTACCGGAACCAGCGCACAAACACCGCCCGGCAGACAACAGGCCTCCAAAAGATCCTGGCCTCTGATCTGGCCAGGACATAACCACAGCAATGCGCTCAACATTGCTGCCGTTACCAACACGCTTTTCGCAGAACTCATGTTCGTCCTCCTGAGATATGCCGCACTGTCCGAATGGACACTCCTATCGACCTGTGCGGCGTTATTCTGCTCTCCGGCTTCAGCCTTGAAGTGACCGATTCCTGTGGGG
>JAGNEZ010000067.1 GCA_018003015.1 Phycisphaerae bacterium
GGCCATCGGCAGACTCCTTTCGCAAGAGACTCTCGCCGCTCCATACGGCATACTTGCGAAAGGTATACACGATGCCAATCGATCGCGCCAGACCTCCCAGCTTACCTATCTATGCGCGCTGGCCCTGCGGACGACTGCGGATCACGGGCTTCCTCGCGGAAAACGAGGGTATGGCCGGTCTTTCCGTGCAGTTCAATCCCTACGATGCCGTGCGCATTGACCTGAAAGACTCGATCTTTCGCGACTGCGCCCTCAAGGAGCCCTTCTTCCCGCCGCTCTATGTGCAAGGTCTCGACGCGAAAGACCTCCCGGTCGGCAACCTCCACTTCGAAAACCTCACGGTGAAGGACGACCGCGACCGTCCGATCCTCAAGATCCGTGACCGAAAAGGCAACGGAATCAAGGCCATTACCGGGGAAATCATCCTCGAACGCAACGGACAACGCAAATCCATCGTCATAGACGACGCCTGGCTGGAAATGATGCGCGAATGAGCGCGGGTTGTGACAGCGTCTCACACGCGATCGCGGAGTGAAACAGATTCCGAACACGTCTGGTCGCTGGTACATCACGTCCCTGGCGTCCTTGTGGGTGGAGCGTATCCCCTGCATCATCGAATCCTGTCGTGAGGGGACAAGTCGTTGCATGTGCGGATTGACTTCTGGCTGTTTCTTTCACTGGGCAGGAGGGCTGCGGAGTGCGATGGCGTTCCTGGCTGCCGCGACGGAAGAACACGCCGCGGCCTTGCGGCTTGGGAAACGCACCGGTCGCTCCATGGTGAAGTTCTTCCGCAGGAGCGGCGCGGCTTGGACCGGGGCTGAGGTGGGCGATCTGTCCATAGGAGATTCCGAGAACGGAGGCGACCCGTACGCCGAGCAGGCGTGGCCATCCGAGGCGAAGACCACGCTCAACGGGACTCTGGCAGCAATGCCAGTGGGGCAGCGACCATCATGGCGATCGCACGTCTTTTGATTAACCGCCGGCGGTGCTTTGCTCTTGTCGGCAGCTTCGTTCCCGGGTACTCTGGCTATTGTGTCGGTCAACTCTCACACCCCCATCCCGTCTCGCGGGGAAGGAACGACAGATGCGAAGACGTGATCTGCTGAAGACCGGGTCCGGAGCCGCCCTTGGCCTTTGGGCCGCATCTTCCTTGTCTGCCGCCGCGACCGAGGAGCCGAACAGGAAGCGTGGAAAGAAGAGAATCCTCTATTTCACCAAGAGCGTGGGCTACGAACACTCCGTGGTCCAGCGTCGGGGCGGCGAACTCAGTCATTCCGAGCGGGTGCTCACCGAGATGGGCAAGCGCAGCGGATTCGAGGTCGTCTGCACCAAAGACGGCGAAGTCTTCGATCAGGACCTCGACCGTTACGATGCCGTCGCGTTCTATACGGCCGGCGACCTTACCCAGGCGGGACCAGATGGCGGGCGACCCATGACCCGGGCGGGAAAGGGCAAGCTCCTTGATTTCATCTCCGGCGGTAGGGGTTTCATCGGATTCCACGCCTGTACGGACAGCTTCCGTTCTACCGAGGGAAAGGATGGCAAGCGATCCGAGACCGACCCTTACATCGCCATGCTCGGCGGCGAGTTTGTCACTCACGGCGAGCAGCAAGAGGCTTCCTTGTTCATCGCCGATCGCTTCCCGGGCATCCGAGGATTGGGCTGCGCCGAGGCTTTCTCTTTTCATGAGGAATGGTACACGCTCCGCAACTTCGCCCGGGACTTGCACGTGATTCTGGTGCAGGAAACCCGGCACATGCACGGCGAGTGCTACCAGCGGCCGCCGTATCCCTGCACCTGGGCCCGACTGCACGGGAAAGGCCGAGTGTTTTACACCTCGTTGGGACACCGCGAGGACATCTGGACCGACCCGTTCTTTCAGGCCGTCGCCCTGGGCGGGATTGGCTGGGCGTTGGGCGATATCAAGGCCGAAGTGAAACCCAATTTCAACGAGGTGACCCCGAGGGCCAATGAGTTGACCGGCCCTCCGGCTTGATCCTCGACGAAGAAGACCAATGGAATCCAATCAGGTTTCGCGACGCGAGTTTGTGCAAGGTGCGGCGGCAACTGCGGCGGGGATGGCCGTCGGCGCCGGTCTCATGGCGTCGGCCGATCGGGCGGTCGCTGGTCCGGCCACAGCTCCCGCCCCTGATCCGCGCAAGACGCGCGGCTACAACGAGAACATGGAATACCGCCGCCTGGGACGAACCGGACTCATGCTTTCGGCCGTCAGCATGGGTGGCCACTGGAAGCGCATCCCGTTCGGCGAGGACAGCGAGGATTTCAGGAAGAACCGACGCGAGGTCATCAGCGCTGCGCTCGATCACGGCATCAACTACATTGACGCCTGCTGGTCCGGAGAGGTGATGGTATACGCCGAGGCGCTGGGCCGGAGACGCGATCGGATCTTCTTCGGATTCGACTGGCAGGGCGGGCGCGATCCGCAAATCACCGGTTCGCTGGAGAGGATGAAACAGCAGCTCGACGAAGGGCTCAAGACGGCCAGGCTCGAGTATGTGGACATCTGGCGGGTGACGCTTCGCGAACAGGCGACGCGCAACACCGAGCGGGAGATCGAGACCGTCGCCGCCGCCCTCGAATGGGGCAAAAAGACGGGCAAGGCCCGGGCCACGGGCATTTCAACACACCATCGGGCGTGGATCGCCGAAGCCGTGAGCAAGTACCCGTCGTTCGAAGTGATCATCACCCCCTATTCCGCAGGCAGCAAGGAGAAGCCCGTTGGCAGCATGTTCGACGCGATGCGCAAGCACGATGTGGGCTTGATCGGCATCAAGCCCTTCGCCGGCGGTTCGTTGTTTGGATCCGGGGGCACACCGGATTCGCCTACCAAGCAGGAAGACGATGAGCGAGCTCGCATGGCGATTCGCTACGTGCTCTGCAACGATGTGTTGACCGCCGCGATTCCCGGCTTGATCACCGTGGACCAGGTCATGAACGTAGCGGCGGCGATCCAGGAACGACGGCAGTTCGATCGGGCTGAGGCAGCGCGTTACGAAACGCTCACCGACCGCATGTGGGCCGATCTGCCGGATGACTACCAGTGGCTGCGGCAATGGGAGTGGGTCTAGGTCCGTCCGCACAAAATGGCATGTGGGCTCCAAGGCAGCGTCGTGTGCCACCCGATCCGAGGACACCGATCGCACAGGTGGCGAGGGCTTCGCCCTGATCGGAGTCAACTCGCTTCTGCGGTGGTTCCGCTGATCGCCTCGGCCGTCCGGAAGGGGCCGGTCGATTCGAGTCGCGGGCCCAGCCGGGAGGCAGATGAAGTCGGGCTGGCTACGATCGGTTGCGAGGATCTTGCCCAAGAACGAATCCGAGGGTGACGTTCAGAAGGGGATTCTATGAGCAGCCGTCACGTGATCTTCAGTCTGGTCGTTCTCTCCACGTCGATCGTCACAGCCGCACCTTCGACAGGAACGATCCAGGTTCGCGCGATCAAGCCCGGCCCGCGCATCGATCCGCGACTCTACGGCATTTTCCTCGAGGAGATCAATCACGGCGTCGACGGCGGGCTGTATGCGGAATTGATCCGCAACCGGGCGTTCGAGGATGCCAAGCCGCCAGAGGGCTTCGTTCTCAAGGAGGGCCGCTGGGTGGACGGCCAGGGCAACGACGGCATGGGGTATGACGCGGGTTTCCCCCACGCCGCCGACAGTCTGCCGTACTGGTCGCTCGTCCAAGAGGGCGCCGCCAAGGGTGCCATGCGTCTCGACATGGAGCGGCCGCTGAACGATGTCACGCCTCGATGCCTGCGACTTCAGATCGAGGCAGTAGGCGATGGCCGGCTGTGCGTGGCCAACGAAGGCTACTGGGGTATTGCGGCGAAGGAGAGAGAGCAATATCACTTGTCGCTCTATGCCCGCTGCGCCGAGGGTTTCTCCGGCCCCCTGACCGCTACACTGGAAGACGCCGGCGGCACGGCCTGCACCACGCCAGTCCGGATCACCGGAATCGGTGCGGACTGGAAACAGTTCAAGGTCACGCTCACCGCGACTCGCACCGAGCCGAAATGCCGTTTCGCTCTGGCCGCGGGCTCCAAGGGAGTCCTGTGGCTTGATTTCGTGTCCCTCTTCCCAGCGAAGCTCTTCAAGGACCGTTCGAATGGACTGCGGCCGGACCTGGCCCAGATGCTGGCCGATCTGAAGCCGGGTTTTGTGCGATTTCCCGGAGGGTGCGTGGTCGAGGGCGGTACAGTTCCAACCGCGTACAACTGGAAGGACACCATCGGCCCTCTCGAACGGCGAGTCGAAAAGTGGAACGTTTGGAACTACCGCCGGACCCACGGCATGGGATTTCTCGAGTATCTGCAGTTCTGCGAGGACATCGGAGCCGAACCTCTGCACGTTGGCTTTGCGGGCCAGACCTGCCTGTTTCGCTTTGCCGAGCACGTTCCGATGAACGAAATGGGCTGGGTCCGCGACAACTTCCTTGATGCGATCGAATACGCCAACGGTGACGCGTCCACAAAATGGGGCGAGCTCCGCGCTGACCATGGCCGCGAGAGGCCCTTTAGCCTCAAGATGGTTGAAATCGGCAATGAGAACGGGATGAAGGAGTTTCCCGAGCGTTACCGCTTTATCCAGCCCGCGGTCAAGGCGCGCTATCCAGGCATGCTGTGCATTGCCGACCTCTCGTGGATCGGTCGCGATCTCATGGAGGGCGCGAAGTTCGACATAGAGGATAACCACTTCTACAACAATCCGAACTGGTTCATGTCCAACCAGGACCTGTACACCAGGCGTGACCGCAAACTCCCGCCGGTCTACGTCGGCGAGGTCGCGGTGACCTCAGAGGAGGGTGGCCCCGACAAGGGCAACCTGCTTGCCGCACTGGCGGAAGGCGCCTTCCTGATGGGCTGCGAGCGAAACGCCGACGTGGTCAAGATGGTGTCCTATGCGCCGCTGCTGGCCCATGTCAACGGCCGCACCGACTGGCACGGCATGATCTACTTCGACAGTGCCCGCTGCTGCGGCACGGCTTCGTATCACCTGTGGAAGCTCTTTGCCCTCAACCGGCCGGACCACAGCCTTGAGACCGTGGTGGACTTCCGCCCCTCCAGTCAGCCGTCGATCACCGGCGCCGTCGGGGTGGGCACGTGGGACACGGCTGCGGAATACCGGGACGTCCGGGTGGAGAAGGACGGCAAGCCGCTTTACGCCTCGGCCTTCACGCAGAACGCTGACGGCTGGAAGCCGGATGGCGGTAGGTGGGCGGTGGCCGAGAACTCATGGCAACAGTCGGATCCGGTGGTCGGCATGAGCTACCTCGGCGATGAAAGCTGGAGCGACTACACGCTGACCCTCAAGGCCAGAAAGCTGCGCGGGGCCGAAGGCTTCTTGGTCCTGTTCGGTCGCAAAGGCGACGAGCAGTACTGGTGGAACCTCGGCGGTTGGGGCAATCACGAGCACGGCATCGAGTTGAACCGTTCCCCTGTCGGGCGACACGTTCCAGGTACCATCGAGACCGGCCGCTGGTATGACATCAAGGTGGAGCTGAAAGGCCGGCAGATTCGCTGCTACCTGGATGGCAAGTTGATCCACGACGAGGCCGCGCCGAGCACGGATCGCTTCTTCGCCCTGGCGGGCCATGATAAGAAAGCCGGCGAGCTGGTAATCAAGGTGATCAATACCTCCCCGGGCCCAGTCGCGACGACGCTCAAGATCGCCGGGGCCGGCTCGATCAGTCCTAGCGGGCGGGCGACTGTACTGCGGTCAGCTCGACTCGACGACAACAACTCGCTTGATCAGCCCGTCAGGGTGGCTCCTTCGACCAAGACGATTGAAGGCACAAGCGACACGTTTGCCCATGAGTTTCCACCATTCTCGTTGACCATTCTCAGGATCCAGGTCGGTCACGACGAGGAGAATCGCTAAGATGACATCGCGGCCACACATGAAGGGCTTCGTGGCAATGCTCCTCATCACCATGCCGGCAGCAGCTCAAGCCGGAATGGGACTTCATCAGCAAGAGGATTCTGCTGACCCTGCCGGAAGGAGGTTCCGCCCGCATCGACAGTGTCGAGGTGCTACGAGGCGAGCTCAAAGCACCCCTCACTCGCGCGCACCTTGGAGCGCACTCGACAGGTAGCGTGTTCCTCCGGCTCGGCGAGGCCAACTCGCCAACAAAGGCCGGAGCATTCCTGGCGCTTTAGAACCCATTCCTGAAATGGGAGCGGTCGGGCTCTCGGGGGGTGGCGATGGATACCAGCGGCGTCGCATTCCAGGTTGTCTATATCTCCTGGACACGGCCGCCGCGGCCTACGATCTGGCATCGGCCAAGAACATGGATGCGATCGTGATTGGCAGCCGAGGCGCCACCTTGCCAGCCATTGCCCTGCTCGAAGCCACCACGGAGAGGGTCTGGCTGAACGCCCCCGGCCAGGGCTCGTCGTCAAACGCAAAGGAGAGACCTTCTGGTTCCTTGACGCTGTCCTTGAGACGTTCCAGGTTTCCGTCTGAAGGGGACCATTCTCCCGGCCCCGAGCACAGCATGTCCCACATGACGTTCGGCGCTTGTCGAGCACGCGCCCGCGTATAAGATACGCAAGAGAGGAATCCGAGCCATGGAATCACTCATCGGCAAACACTGGCACCATCTACCAGCGAACGAAGTGCTTGATCTCCTCGAGACGGGTCCCGATAAGGGGCTCGATCTGTTCACCGTCAAGCGCCGCCAAGACCACTTCGGCCCCAATGCCGTCACGGCACGCAAGGGCACCGGCCCCCTGCTCCGTTTTCTCCTGCAGTTTCATCAGCCCCTCGTGCACGTCCTGCTGGCGGCTGCTGTCATCACCGCTGCCTTGAAAGAGGTCGTCGACGCGGGTGTCATCGCGGGCGTGGTGTTGGTCAACGCGATTGTGGGCTTCATCCAGGAGTCGAAGGCGGCCAAAGCCATCGAGGCGCTTGCCAAGACCATGGTTACCGAGGCGACGGTTATTCGCGGTGGCCGGCGGCTTCGCGTTTCCTCGGTGGAACTCATACCGGGCGACATCGTGCTGCTCCAGTCCGGTGATAAGGTGCCGGCGGATATTCGTCTCCTCCAATGCCGTGACCTTCAGATTGACGAATCCATCCTGACGGGGGAATCGGTACCCGTGCACAAGACAGCGGATGGCCTCGAACACGACGTTCCTCTTGCCGATCGCATCAACATGGCCTATTCATCCTGCCTCGTGACCTACGGTCAGGGCACGGGTGTCGTTGTGGCGATCGGCGACACGACGGAGGTCGGTCGCATCTCCGAGCTGATCCACGCCGCCCCAAGCCTGGCAACGCCCCTCACGCGAAAGATCGCCCGTTTCAGCCACGTGTTGATGTACGCCATACTGGGCCTGGCCCTGCTGACATTTGGTGTTGGCATCCTTCGCGGCGAGTCAGCCCTGTTGATGTTCAAGGCAGCCGTCGCATTGGCTGTTGGGGCCATCCCCGAGGGATTGCCCGCTGTGGTGACGATAACCCTGGCCATAGGCGTGTCCCGCATGGCAAGACGACGCGCCGTCATTCGCAAGCTCCCGGCCGTAGAGACCCTCGGCAGTACCACCGTCATCTGCTCCGACAAGACCGGAACGCTCACGGAGAACCAGATGACGGTGCGGGGAATTGCGGTTGGTGGCAGGACGCTGCAGGTGACAGGTGCCGGCTACGCCCCGGATGGACAGATTGTCGAAGGAAAGGCGGCAGTGGACATCTCGTCCAACGCGGCCCTCCGGGAATGCCTGATGGCAGGGCTGCTGTGCAACGATGCCATCCTCGTGAACAAAGAGGAACGCTGGAGCGTTCAGGGCGATCCGACCGAGGCGGCCCTGCTCGTCGCCGCGGGAAAGGGAGGTTTGTCGCGCGAGGTCCTGAACGAACAGCTTCCGCGTCTCGACGTTGTACCCTTCGAGTCCGAGCACCAGTACATGGCCACGCTTCACCAGGGCGGCGTCGATCGACCATGCGTCGTATACCTCAAGGGGGCACTCGAAGTCGTGCTTCAACGCTGCCGGGAGGCAATGGATTCAACCGGCAAAACCGTTCCGCTCGATCGCGAGCAGGTGACGGCCACTGCCGCGCAACTGGCGGGGCAAGGTCTTCGGGTCCTCGCGTTCGCCCGAGGTGAACGGCCGACAGGGACGAAACACGTCGCTCACCGTGACCTTCGCGACGACATGACGTTCCTAGGCCTGCAGGGCATGATCGACCCGCCGCGAGCCGAGGCGATTGCGGCCGTGGCCAAGTGTCAGACTGCGGGCATCCGCGTCAAGATGATCACCGGTGACCACGCCTTGACGGCCGCGGCGATCGCCAAGCAGATCGGGATCGGTAGCGATTCGAAAGCCGGTGATGCCTTCCCGCGGGCGCTGACTGGCCCGGAACTGGCCGCCTGCTCGGATGAGCAGCTCATCGAGGTGGCGGATCAGACGGATGTGTTTGCCCGCGTCAGTCCAGAGCAGAAGCTGCGGCTTGTCGAGGGGCTGCAGGCCCGCGGCCAGATCGTTGCGATGACCGGCGACGGGGTGAACGACGCGCCGGCGCTCAAGCAGGCCAACATCGGAGTCGCTATGGGCATTAGCGGGACCGACGTCGCCAAGGAAGCGGCCGATATGGTGCTGACTGACGACAACTTCGCCTCTATCCAAGCCGCAGTCGAGGAAGGCCGTGGCGTGTTCGACAATCTCACGAAGTTCATCGCCTGGACATTGCCCACCAATATGGGCGAAGGCCTGATCATTCTCGCGGCCGTGTTCGTGGGTACGGCGCTGCCGATCCTGCCCGTTCAGATCCTCTGGATTAACATGACGACGGCTGTGCTCCTGGGCTTGATGCTGGCCTTCGAGCCTAAAGAACCCGGTATCATGGCACGTCCGCCTCGTGAGCCGAGCCGGCCGATCATCACGGCGGACGTGGCGATCCGCATGTTCCTGATCGCCGGCGTCATGCTGATCGGCGGATTCGGCATCTTCAAGTGGGAGCTTCATCGTGGCCTCGGCGAGGCGGCAGCCCGGACGGCTGCGGTGAACGTCTTCGTACTCGTTGAGATGTTCTACCTGTTCAACTGTCGGTCACTTACACGGTCGGTCTTCGAAATCGGCCTGTTCTCCAACCGCTGGATCCCGGTCGGGGTGATCTCGATGCTGCTTCTCCAACTGGCGTTCACCTACCTGCCGGCCATGAATCGGCTCTTCCACAGTGCGCCCGTGGGTGTGGTTACCTGGTTGGAGGCCGTCGCCATTGCCCTGGCGGGCTCCGCCCTCGTCGCCGCTCAGAAGCGAATGTCGCGCCCCAGGGTGGCGACGGCCGTCGCGCCGGGATCCGGTTCCGAGGTGTAGCCAGATGTGCAGGAAACCCGGTCCGCCGGGGTTGCGCGGAGTGCGGTGCCGACACGACGAGGAATACGCCACATGATCACGAGAGGGCATCGTTCGATCCCAGGGGAAACGTCAGTCTGTATCAGGGCATGATCCTGCCGGGGGCGAAGACTCAAGGCAAGCGTCAAACACTGACCAGCCAAGCCAGGCATGCACAGGCGACGAGGCCCGCGCTTGCCAGAACCAGGGCTATTCCCCGACGGCGAGCGAGGCTCAACCCCAAAGCCATGCCGGTCACCGACGATAGGAACAGCACGACGGCGGCCACATCGATGGCCACCCTCCAGGCGGCGCTCGTTCCGTGGCCACGGTGCAGATCGGCCACAATTCCGAGGACTCCGGCCGAGTCAGTATTGACTTCGATCATGCCGCTACTGCGGTCGATCGTGGCCTCGGAATATGTGCCCGGCCGCTCGAACACGATCCGGATGCGGGCGTCCTCGACCTCGAACGTATCCACCGTTCCGGTCAGTCCGAGCTGCCGCCGCAGTTCCTGGAGTATCTCCGCTTGAGGAGCGGCTTTCGCCAACTCGGCCGGCAGTGCACCCGTAGCCGTCCTGGTTTCCGTCTCATCCAGCCCCAGCTGCTCCCGGTGGTTCAACAGAATGCCGGTCACGGCGAACAGGCACATGAGCCCGAAGCCGAGCATGGTCAGGTAGACATGCAACCAGCGAATCGGCGAGATCAGTCGTTGCAGGTTCATTTCTCGTCGGCGTCCCGCCCGTAGGTGAGCGTGACGTCCGCCACCTCGGCATTGCCCCTGATTACCGTAGAGGCACGTCGGTCTCGGCAGTCGATGCTGCCCCGCATGGTGACATGACCACCCCGCTCTCGATTGACCTCGATGCAGACGGAATAGGTCCCCAGCGGGACGGGTTTAGCCTGGTCATCGGTCAGCAGCCAGGAAAGGCTATACGCGCCGGCCGGCCGCGTGGCCCGCGAGATGGACTCCACCAGCCGAGGGTTCTGCCGGGCGATCTTCCACCAAGTGGTCAGGGTCTTCTGGTACTCCCGCTTATGGCCCCAGACGGCCACGGTGGCCACGGGTTTACCGGCCGAGTCCTCGATCCAAACGGCCACGTAAGGCCGCATGTATCGGCCGCGCGCGGGGCGAAGGAGCTGCAAGTCGATAACCAGTTCCTTTCTGACCGGGTCTGCGGCCGGGAGAGTTGCCGGCCGGCTGGCCGGTGCCGCGGACGCTTCCAGTGCCGCCCAGCCCGGACTGCGATGTTCCTTCCCGTTGGCGGTTACGATGAGGCCTTCCACCCCCTGAACGCCGGCCAGGAGTCTCAGGCCTTCCGCCGGTGGGAGTACGTTCAGGCAGGTCGCCAGGACATCCGCGGTCATCGCGTCCGAGGCCACCGCGGTGGCACTGATGATCGCTTCCGCCGGCTGACCGGATCGCGGGTCGATGATGTGGGAGTAGTGTCGTTCTGCGACGCGATAGCCGCGGGCATAGGGGCCACTGGTCGCAATGCCTTGGTTCCTCAAACGCACTCGCACGAGGGGAGCTGCATTGTCCTGGCGATGCCGAGGATTGGCCACGCCGACCACCCAGGGCGTCTCCGAAGAAGGCGAAGCGCTGCCCCAGGCATACAGATCGCCGCCGATGTTCAGGAGGATGCCGGCCGCGTTCGGGCAGGCCTTCCGGCCGGCGACCACCGCCTTCTCGATGATGTAGCCCTTCGCCAAGGCATCCACGGTAACCGCCTGCCTCGCCACGCGTCTGGCGCGCGACCCGGTCGCGTCCAATTCAAAGGCAGGCTTCTCGATCTGCCTGGCGATGGCGGCCAGCTGCTGCTCGGTTGGGAGTTGGCCGGTTCTTTCAGCCTCTCTCCACCGCATCGCCATGGCGCTCACCTGGATATTGAAAACGCCGCCGGAGCGCTGTTGCCATGCCTGGGCGGCCGCGAGGACTTCCGCGAGCTCCTTGGAGACCTTGACGTAGCCACCGGAACCGCTCAGCCTGCTGATCTCGCTGGCCGGCTCGTAAGTGCTCAGGATGCCCGCCAGCCTTTCGATCTCGTCGAGCACCGCCTTCTCGCAGGCTTGGGCGGTCTTGCGGTCGGCTGTCGCTACGGCCAGATCCATCGACGTGCCCAAGACCTGCTCCTGGTGGAACGTGAAGGTGGTCTCGGCAGACGGGAACCTATCGGTCCACTCCTCAGCTGGCTTCGCTCCAACAAGCCAGGGGACGGCCGACTTCGTCCGGGCAGCCTGCCCCTTCGTGGTCGCTGGAATGGCGAGGACGGCGGAGACGACCGCGACGGCCATGATCGACCGAAACGCACGAGCCCGCTGACGAGTGGCGGTCAACGCGAAATCCATGGAAACAGGCACTCCTCGACGCCGCGTCGGATCGGCTCCAATGTCCGATCCTGCGGGCATTATCGCCGGTCCACGAGCCTCCGCAACCCGGCCGGGTACCCGCATAGGGCGCTTTCCCGACATCCACCAGTTGCACTCGGCTGCACGGTCAGGCACAATAGCGAATACACGCGAGCGGCGGAACCGCCAGGAAGGTCGTGATTGGTTGGGTGCCCGTCTGATCAGCATCGTGGTGCCGGTCTACAACGAGCAGGACTCGCTGGAAACGCTGGTCGGTGAGATTCGCGAGGTCACCCAGGCCCTTGGGCTGAACATCGAGATCGTGTTCGTGGACGACGGGAGCCGGGATGCGAGCTGGGCAACCATTCAGCGTCTGGCCCAAGACGATCTGCGGCTCGGCGGGATCCGGTTTCGCCGCAACGCGGGCAAGGCCGCGGCCCTGATGGCCGGCTTCGCCTCGGCCCGAGGCGAGCTGGTCCTGACCATGGACGCCGACCTGCAGGATCCCCCTCAGGAGATACCTCGCCTGCTGGCCAAGCTGGACGAAGGTCTCGACGTGGTCAGCGGCTGGAAGCAGCGGCGGCTCGATCCCTGGCACAAGGTTTACCCCTCGCGGGTCTTCAACCGGGTGATCGGCCTGCTCACCGGCGTGCGGCTCCACGACCATGTCTGCGGGCTCAAGCTCTATCGCCGCGAGGTGCTGAACAACCTGCGGATCCACGGCGAACTGCACCGCTTCCTCGGTGTCCTGGCCGCCGCTCACGGCTACAAGGTCGCCGAGATTCCCACGCTGCACCGGGCCAGAACACGGGGCGTGGGCAAGTATGGCTTCTCGCGGTTTGCGAAGGGATTCCTTGATCTCATCACCGTGCTGGTCCTGACCCGATACCGCTGGCGACCCCAGCACCTCATCGGGGTAGCCGGGCTCTGGACAATTATCCTCAGCCCACTGCTGGCCCTGGCGGTCTGGATCCTGAATACGCGGTACCTTTCGCCGGCGGTGCTCGACGCCGTCCGGCTGGCCATGGCCGGGATCCTGGCCGGCGTGTTTCTGGCGGCCATCGGCTTGACGGCCGAGCTGGTCGTCGCCCAGCGACCGCCGGTCGGCCTGTACGAGGTGGCCGAGCGGACCGGCTGGTGCGTGACGTCCGCAGCTGCCTCCACGCTTGACCCGAAGACGCCGCCCGGTCACCATGGATGCTGACGCCGCGTTCGATCCCAACCGAATCCAAGGTGAACATGAGCGACTCGACACCCTCCGCTGAACTCGGGCCGCGGCCCCCAGCCCCGGCAACTCCTCCTCCGGCTGCTCCGCCGCTGGAGAGACCGATCCTGCGGCCGCCGTCAAACGCCCCGGACCTGAGCGCGCTGTTCCTGGTTCTTGCGGGGGCACTGATCATTGGCACCATCCTGCAGCAGCAGAAACTCGACTACTGTCCCAACGACGCCTCGCGATGGAACACCGTGTATTACCTGGTCAAGCACGGGACCTACGAGTACCTGCCCGACTATACCGTCTCCTGGACGAACGGAAGAGGCCGGACACTGGATCAGTTGCGGCCGGAGCCGGAGGACCTGGCGAAGCTGGAGCCGGAGGAGCGGCTCAAGGCCGAGAAGCTGCCCCTTCGCAAGGACTACCCCTTCAGAATCGGCCAGAAGTACTACAAGAACGCGAGTGAAGTGCCGCCCTTCTGGACCATCGACATGATCGCCTTCCGCGATAAGGACAAAGCGGAGGTTCACCACTACTACTCGAGCAAGCCCCCCATGCTACCCACCTGCCTGGCGGGCCTCGTGTGGGTGATGGAGAAGGCCAGCGGCGGCCGGATCGATTTCGCCACGACACCATGGTTCGTCATTCGCTCGACCCTCATCCTGGTCCAGGCCATCCCGTTCCTCATCATGGTGTGGCTCATCCGCCAGCACATCTACAGGCTGAACGAGTCACCCTTCGTCCGAGCCTTCTGCCTGGCGGCCGCCTCCCTGGGCACCTATCTCACCTCGTGGTCGGTCACGCTGAACAACCACGTGATCGCGGCCACAACCGGCATGATCGCCGTTCATGCCGCTCTCCGCATCTGGTACGACGGCCGGCGGCAGTGGTACTGGTTCGCCCTGGCCGGCTTCTTCTCAGCCTTCACCGCAGCAATCGAGCTCCCGGCAGGGTTGCTGGCCGTGAGCGTGTTCCTGGCCTTGCTGGCCAAGGACTGGCGGCGCACGCTGATCGCCGGTCTGTCGGCGGCACTGATTCCGGCAACGGCGGCCCTGGTCACCAACTACCTGGCCACCGGTTCCGTCATACCGGCCTACACGGAGAAGGGCATCTCCGGTGGCTGTTATGACTACCCGGGAAGCTATTGGCTCCAGCCTTCGGGTCTGGACGACCTCAAGGAGTCCAAGAGCGTGTACGTGATGCACATGCTCATCGGTCACCACGGCTTCTTCTTCCTAACGCCGATACTGCTGCTCAGCCTGGCAGGCATCGTCGGGCAGATTCTCCGGCCGGCTGCCCCGCGCCGAGCGATGGCCGCGTTCACGCTGGTCCTGACCGCGATCGTGACCGTAGTGTACGCCGTGCAGACCAGTGACTACGGCGGGACTTCTGAAGGCTTCCGCTGGATGTTCTGGGTCATTCCCTTCTGGCTGGTGTTTCTGCCGATGGGCGTAGCCCCGCTGGCCAACCTGCGAATCGGGCGGGGTTTGTGCTACCTGCTCCTGGCGGTTTCGGTGATGAGCGTCGGCTTTGCCCTGCGGACGCCTTGGGCCGACTCGTGGGCCCATCTGCTGTTCAGGCAGCTCAAGTGGATCCGCTACTGACCCGGCCCCGCAGCAGCTGAAGAACGTCCCGTCAATTCGCCGGGGCGGTTTCGGTTCGCGGATCCGGCGTGGCCTCGTTCTCGGCCTTGCGCTCAGCGGCCTGCAAGATCTCGATGAGGCCGGAGCGCACATCGAGCCGGCTGTCCTTGCCGGCCATCTGCCTGATCTGCGTGACATCGGCCGGCGTGCCGACCTTCACCAGGGCCCTGGCGGCCGCCAACGAGACGGACGAAGACTCGTCGACCAGACGTTCAAGGAGCGCCGCCCGTGCCGTCGCATACACCTCGGAAGCCCTGGTCGTGCAGAAACCCAGGGCCTCACAAGCCCACCTCCGGACAACCGTATCCTCGTCCTTCACCCCGGCCAGCAGCCGCTGCCCATCGGTAATCGGCGAGCCGCGCAAGGCCAGGGCCCGAAAGCATAGCCGGCGAACCTGGACCTCGGGATCGTCGCTGTGCCGCTCGATCAGGCCAACCTCCGCCGGCGCTGTTCCGAACGCAAATGCCAAGCAGGCCAGGCCCCGGCTTTCCGGACTGCGGTCCCCCAGGAGTCTCCGAAGCTCCGGCCCGTTGATCTGGGTGTAGCGATGAAACGACACCCCGCACCATGCGGTCAGGCTCTCGTCACTGTTGGCCTCGGCCTCGTTCAGCATGCTCAGCAGTTGACCCAAGGTGGTCTTGAGTTCCTCGATGCTCAGCGGTTTGCGGGCTTGCTGCTCGGCATCGATGCGACGGACGAGATCATCGGCCAGCGGCCGCCAGTAGCTCGTCGGCCAGCGGCGGACGCAGGACTTGGCTGCCACGGATGCCCCATCGGCATCGCCGCGCTGATAGGCCATGATGGCCTGGACCAGGTGGATGACCGCCTGGCGCTCGAGCGTCTGACGAACCGGGGGCAGCTGCCGGCGCGTGGTCCGCTGGTATGAGATCCGCAACGTCACCAGCCTGCCTCCCTCCGAGCTCGGTTGACGGCTGGCACCTTCGCCCACCAGCGAGATCAGTTCCTGATCCTGCGCGGACCAGATCAGCCGGGTCTGAGCCGAGAGCGGGCTGTCCGAGGCCCCGGCATCCTTCGCGTCGACGGTGGTGTTCATCAACAGAGTCACGCGGGTTTCGTTCTTGACGGACTCGATCTTCTCCACCCGAACACGTTGCCTGCAGCCCGCCGCCACCCAAGGCACATCCCGCTCCCATGTCTGCCCGACGACGACGGGATCCTCCGGCCAGGTGGCGACCTGGACCAGCGGCCACATCAGCTTTTTCATCGAGGTGGTCGCGGCGGGAAGCAGGTATTCAGCATGGCGAGGCGCCACCACCATGGTGCTGAGTAGGACGCGGGCAGGGGATGGGGCCAGTGGCGACACCGGCTGAGTGGTCATGGGCCGGGCGGCGGCAGGCTTGGAGGCCGCGGGAGGATCCAGCCCAACCGCCGAAGGAGAAGGCTTGTTCCTTGAGCCGGATGACTCGGGCCTGGCATCGGGGGTGGGCGTGCGGGGTGCGTTAGGCGTGGCCGGCCGGCTATCCGTGGCGGGTTCATCCAGCAGCTCGAGCATCTGAACACCCATCGCCATGCCGACGCGGCGATCCTTGAGCAGGACCCGGGTCAGCTTGGCAGAGAAGCTCTGCTGTTCAGCAACCACCTGCGGCTGGACCACCGGGCGGGAGGCCATCTCGACCCGGACGTCGTAGATTGCGAGGCTGCCGGGTTTCGCCTGGTGGCGGAGGCGAACGCCAGCCGATGGGCTCGCAGCATCCAGGGGCACGCCGTTCAGCAGCAGGGCCGCCGCGGTCGCGATGAATAGCCGGACGACCGATCCGTTCGCGGGACGCTGGCCCATCGCGAAGAAAGGCCGTGAGAACCGTTCCCGCTCGGCGAGCTCATTTTCGCTTCGCGGATCGGCCTTTGTTCGAGCGAGAAGGCTCGAGGTCAGGCGGAACATAAGGCACCGCCAGTGGTGAACGAATAGGCAGCCGATACATGGCCACCAGCCACAGGACGCCACAGGTCAACAACGCCAGACTCACAAACTGGGAGATCGTCAGGCCGGCCGTATCATGCGGATTGTCGATCCGGATGATCTCCTCGACGACCCGGCACAGCGGGTACAGCAGCAGGAGCCAGCCGAAAACGACGCCATGCCGTTTCCGGCGGTAGAAGATCGTGCTCAGCAGGATCGCGAGCAGGAGGCCGTCCATCGACGAGTAGAGCTGAACGGGGTGCACGCGCAGCGACTTATGCTCCGGCAGGCTCATCAGCCGCTGGTAATTGGCGAGGGCGGCGACCGCGGGGGTCTGATCCGGCTGCGAGGCCGCCTGCTTGGCCCTTGCCTTCTTCTGCAATTCCAGGAACTCGGGCAGCACCGGCACCATGGTCAATGGGTTCAGCGGATCCTGAATGAGAATCTCCTGCGGCAGGGTCATCAGTCGTTCTTCCCACTGCCGATACTGAGCCGGACTCCCGTACGGGAACTGCACACCCCACGCCATGTTCGGATCGCAGGGGGCACCCCAGCAGCAGCCATTCAAGAAACAGCCGATGCGCGCGGCGGCCATGCCGAACATCAGTGACGGTGTCACGATGTCCAGGTACAGGCGAATCGAGACCTTCCTAAGATGCATGTAGACTAGAATGGCGGCCACCGCCCCGAGGAACCCCCCGTAGAACTCCAGCCCGCCGGCGGCCACATTCACGATGTCCCACATTCCCCTGCCGGCGAACCGCTCCCAGTAGTGAGCCACATAGAAGATGCGGGCGCCGACGACGCTCGCGATCAAGGCCAGAAAGCCCAGGTTGACCACCAGGTCAGGATCCGCCTTGACCCGCGATGCCCGGTGCGCCGCCCACCAAGTCCCCCCCAGGAACGCAACCATCAACATGAGGCCGTAGCCACGGATCGGCAGCCCCAGCCACGGCAGATGAAACAACGTTGGACACATAGCCAAGGTAGTCTAGCAGATAGGCTCAGCGGGGTACAGGAGTCAGCAAGAAACCACCGGGACTCAGCCGCTTCGTTCCCCGATGACAAAGCCTTCGGTTTCGGCCAAAATGTCACCGTGGCCTGCTGTCGCGGCGGTGAGGCCGAGGCCATCCCCTCAGACTCGGAGGTGCAGACAATGCGGACCGGACTGATTCAAGAGGAGCTTCGTCGGATTGAAGTCGATGGCTGGCTGTTCTTCGACCACCACGAACGCGATCCGCTGGCGTATCGTGTGCTAGAGCTGACACCGCCCGCCCACGTCACGCGTCGGTGGTATTACTACGTGCCTGCCTGGGGCGAACCGCGCAAACTCGTTCACCGGATCGAGGCCGGTATGCTCGATCCGCTCCCCGGCGGCAAGATCCTCTACTCAAGCTGGAGCGAGCAGCATGCCGGATTGCGGTCGATCCTGGACGGTGCCAGGCGGGTGGCCATGCAGTACTCCCCGCTCTGCGGGATCCCGTATGTGGCCACCGTGGACGCAGGAACCATCGATCTGGTCCGGAGTCTAGGCGTCGAGGTGACCAGCTCGGCGGAGCTGATTCAGCTCTTCGAGGCCCGCTGGACACCCGCCATGCTCCAGATGCACCTGGAGGCCGGCAGGCAGGTCGACCGCATCCGGGCCGAGGCGTTCGAGTGGATCGGCCAGAGCACCCGCGCGGGCAGGCCAATCACCGAGTTCCTGGCCCAGCAATTCGTGGTGCAGCGCTTCGCCGACGCCGACCTTGTCACCGACGCACCGCCCATCGTCGCGGTCAACCAGAACGCCGCCAATCCGCACTATGAGCCGGTCGAGTCCCGCTGTGCGCCGATCCAGCGGAACGACCTCGTGCTGTTGGACCTGTGGGCGAAGCTCGGCGATCCTGATGCGGTGTTCTATGATGTCACCTGGATGGCCTTCTGCGGAAATGATCCCCCCGCCCGCGTCCAGGAGGTTTTTGAGGTCGTGACCGGTGCCCGGGATGCCGGCGTCCGTTTTGTGCAGGAGGCTGTGTCAGCCAAACGCCCCATCCGCGGCTTCGAGGTCGACGACGTCGTGCGCGGACACATCACCGCCAAGGGACTGGCAAGCTACTTCACCCATCGCACCGGCCATTCCATCGGACGCCAAGTGCACGGCAATGGCGCCAACATGGACAACCTGGAGACACATGACGACCGGCTGGTGATTCCGATGACCTGCTTCTCTGTCGAGCCGGGCATCTACCTGCCCGAGTTTGGCGTCCGTTCGGAGCTCAACCTGCTTGTGGAAGAGAAGTCCGCACGCGTGACCGGCGAGATTCAGGCCCAGCTGGTCATGGTATGAGCCTTAACCCTTCACGTGTCGGAAGGGCCTGTAGGTGGGGAGTTCCATGCCTATGATTACGCAAAACCGCGTGTCGGTCCGAGTGGGACGCCACGGGTTGATATGGCCAGTTGCCCGGCGCATTGTCGTCTGCCGCTGGGTGGTTATCGGCGCGGTCGCCGCGATGGGCGCACCGGCCGCGGCGCAGAGCCGGCCGGTCGACGCGGCACCAAGAGTCTATCGCGACCGCGTGGAGCCCCACTGGCTGACCGGCAACACGCAGTTCTGGTACGTCAACAAGTTGCGGGGTGGCGGACGGGAGTTCCTGTTCGTGGACGCGCGGCAAGGAAGCCGCCGCCCGGCGTTTGACCACGCGAAGGTGGCCGCCGCCCTGGCCAAGGCGATGGGCAAGCAGATCCAGGCCGATCGGCTGCCGATCGAATACCTGCAGTACTCGCCAGACGGCATCCTGCTGGTCAGTGGCGATCAGACCTGGCGGCTGGCGTTGGACGATTACACGCTGACCGAGGCCCCCCCTATCGAGCGTCCAGCCAACTCGCTGCCGGTTGGTGGTGGGCCGCGGGCCAGCGTTCGTACCGGGGCCCAGACCGAAATCGCTTTCGTTAACCGCACCGACGGTGCGGTCGACCTGTTCTGGCTCGATGCGGAGGGAGAGCGTCGCCCCTACGGTACCCTCAAGGCCGGCGAGCAGCATGCCCAACACACCTATGCAGGCCATGTCTGGCTGGTCGCGGACAAGACCGGCCGTCCGCTGGGCGTGTTCGAGGCCACCGAGGATCGAGCTACCGCCGTGGTGGACGGCAAGTCGCCGGCGACGCGTCCGACAACCCACGAACGACGTCGGTCTCGCCCGCGCAGAGCCGGGGCGGAGTCGTCCGACGGCCGGTGGACAGCGTTCATCAAGGACAACAATCTCTGGATTCGAGCCCGGGACGGCAGCGAGGAGCACGCCCTCAGCCAGGACGGCAGAGCCGAGGACGGGTACTCCTCGGACAGCGTCTGGTGGTCGCCGGATTCCCGCAAGATTGCGGCCATGCGCACGGAGAAGGCCCAGGAGCACAAGGTCCACATGATCGAGTCCTCGCCCAAGGACCAGCTCCAACCCAGGTTGCGGACGATCGACTACCTCAAGCCCGGGGATCGTATCGCCCGCCCCCGACCGCGCTTGTTCCACGTCGATTCGCGCAGGCAAGTCGAACTCGAGGATGAACAATACGCCAATCCCTGGAGTATCGAGGACGTTCGATGGGCGGCCGACTCCTCGCGGTTCACGTTTGTCTACAACCAGCGCGGACACCAGGTTCTGCGTGTTGTCGCAATCGAGGCGAGCACGGGCAAAGTCTGGCCGATCATCGAGGAGAAGAGCGAGACCTTCATCTGCTACTCGAACAACTACTTCTGCCAGTGGCTCAACGAAGGGGAGATGCTGTGGATGTCGGAGCGCGACGGCTGGAACCATCTCTGGCTCTACGACACCGCGACCGGGCGAGTGAAGAACCAGGTCACCAAGGGTGACTGGGTGGTGCAAGGCGTGGTCAAGGTCGATGCGGAGAAGCGGCAGGTTCTGTTCCGCGCCGGCGGCATCCGGCCAGGCCAGGACCCCTACTGCACGCACTTCGCCCGCGTGAATCTCGATGGGAGCGGTCTGACCGTACTGACCGAAGGCCATGGCCATCACAACGTGCAGTGGTCTCCGGGCGGCGAGTACTACATCGACTCCTGGTCTCGCGTGGACTGGCCGCCGGTCAGCGAACTGCGCCGCAGCGATACCGGTGCTCTGGTGTGTGTGTTGGAGCAGGCCGACGGCGGCGACGTGCTTTCCGCGCGTGGCGGGCGCTGGCCAGAGCGGTTCGTCGCCAAGGGTCGCGACGGCCGCACCGACATTCATGGAATCATTCTCTTCCCGCGCGATTTCGAGCCGGACCGGAAGTACCCGGTCGTCGAGAACATCTACGCTGGCCCGCAGGGTTTCTTCACCCCCAAGTCGTTCCAGACGCGGTACGGGCATCAGCAGCGGATCGCCGACCTGGGGATGATCGTGGTGCAATGCGACGGGATGGGCACGGCTGGTCGATCGAAAGCCTTTCATGACGTCTGCTGGCGGAATCTGCGTGACGCCGGGTTTCCCGACCGCATCGCGTGGATGAAAGCCGCGGCTACGAAGTTCCCCCAGATGGACCTGTCGCGGGTGGGGATCTACGGCGGATCGGCCGGCGGCCAGAACGCCATGGCCGCCCTGCTGTGGCACGGTGATTTCTACAAGGTCGCGGTGGCCGACTGCGGCTGCCATGACAATCGCATGGACAAGATCTGGTGGAACGAGCAGTGGATGGGATGGCCGGTAGGCAAGGAGTACGAGGACAACTCGAACGTGGTGAATGCCCACCTTTTGCAGGGCAAGCTGATGCTCATCGTGGGCGAACTGGACAGCAACGTCGACCCGGCGTCGACCATGCAGGTGGTCGGCGCTCTACAAAAGGCGGACAAGGACTTCGACCTGGTCATCATCACCGGCTCGAACCACGGTGCGGCGGAGACCCCGTACGGATCGCGCCGCAGGGCGGATTTCTTGGCCAAGCACCTGTTGGGGCGGTAGACGAAGACCGAGACCGATCGGGGACCTCGGGTCCCGCGGTTCAACTCGATCCGTCGCCGAGCCGAGGCCATGGCCAAGACACCGTGGAAAACCATCGCCGCGAAGACCGGACATTATTCAGGTCTTCCTGACGACCCCGATCATTCCTGCCGCCATCCCGTGTCCACAGGAGCGGGTCTCCGCTATCATGGCGACGCCCATGCTCCCTTCCCCCGAGAAGCCGACCCGTCGCCATGACATCGATGCGCTGCGCGTCCTGGCCGTTCTGTTGCTGATCTACTTCCACAGCGCCCGGGCCTTCGATCACGAAAGCTGGCACATCAAGAACGGTGAACTCAGCGAAGGGCTGGGCACGTTTGTGAGCTTCGTCGATCTGTGGCACATGCCGCTGTTCTTTCTGCTGGCCGGGGCGAGCACCTGGCTGGCACTGGGGCGCCGATCCGGCGGGCAGTATATCCTCGAGCGAGTCCGACGCC
Organism: Phycisphaerae bacterium; assembly: GCA_018003015.1. Lineage (NCBI taxonomy): Bacteria > Pseudomonadati > Planctomycetota > Phycisphaerae > Phycisphaerae bacterium. Next base: position 21,871 of record JAGNEZ010000067.1, read on the forward strand.
TGTTCGTCGCCCTGCTGTTCGGATGCCTGGTTGTGGTCCCCCCGCAGGTCTACGTTGAACGCATCAGCCCGTGGTCGGCGCCGCGGCAAAGCCCGATCAACTTCGAGGGCACCTACCTGCAGTTCTACCCGCACTTCTTCAGCAGCATCTACCCCGAGGGCAATTTCTCCTGGCACCATCTGTGGTTCGTCGCGTACCTGCTCACCTACTCGATGGTCGCGCTGCCGGTGGTGCTGTGGATGCGCCGGCCGGACCGCGGTCAGCCATTCATCCGCCGGCTGACCGGGGCGGTGGCCAGAGGGCCACGGCTGCTGCTCGCCTGTGTGCCGATCATCGTGGCCGAGATGGTCCTCCGCGGTAAGTTCCCCACCACCCAAGCCCTCTACAACGACTGGGCGGCCCACGCCCATTTTATCCTCGTGTTTCTGTGTGGCTGCCTGCTGATCTCCGATGAGCGGATCTCCGAAGCCGTCCAGCGGCTCAAGGGCCTGACCCTCGCTCTGGCCCTCGTCTCCGCGGCGGTACTCTGGCTGGCCTTCGGGGCGGCGGCCCCCTACTCGCCGCGGTACTTCGCCCAGATCGCGGGCTGGATCGCGTGCCAGTGGTGCTGGCTGCTGGCAATTCTCGGGTATGGCCAAGCGCACCTGAATCGTCCCCCCCCCTGCTGCGTCATGCCGCCGAGATCGCCTACCCGTTCTACATCCTGCACCAGACCGTCATTGTCGTGCTGGCCCACCAGGTGGTACGCTGGCACGCGAGCATAGCCGTCAAGTTTCTGGTCCTCAGCACCGCGTCACTGACGGCCACCATCGTCCTGTGCGAACTGGTCAGGCAGTTCAATGTGACACGGTTCCTGTTCGGGATGCCGGCCAAACGGCGGCTGGTCCGCACGGATGAACCCCGAGCCGAAAGTGAGGAGAATCGACCATGAGAGCATTCCTTTTCGTCGTGATCGCATGGCCCGCGAGTGTCGCCCTGGCCGCCGAGCCGACAACGTGGCCGATCTGCTCGTTCGAAACGCCGGCCGAGATCAAGGCCCTGCTGCCGGCGAACGCCGACGTCCAAGGGGTAAGCGACCATGCCACCGACGGCAGGCAAGCCATCAAGGTCGTCTATCAGCCGGCCGAGTGGCCGCAGGTCAAGGTCAGAGCCGACAAGGTCTGGGACTGGCAGGCGTATGAGAGCCTGCTCATCGACGTCACCAACCCGGGCACAGCGCCGGTGGGCTTCGGCATCCGGGCCGACGATGAGAAGTCGGCCAACGGTCAGGGCGATTGCCGCCAGGGCAATGGAACGATCGAGCCGGGCAAGACGGCCACCTTCGCCCTACCGCTGGGCGGCAACCCGATGTCGTTCGGGATGCGCGGGCTGCCGCCCGTACCGAGTGTGCGGGTCGTGGAAGGCGATTTCAAAGCCACCCTCGACCGGGCTCACCTAGTCGAGTTCCAGGTGTTCATGCACGCCCCTAAGACACCGACGACGCTGATTCTGGACAATGCCCGAGTGGGCCCGTGGCACGCCCCGCTGGACAAGATCGTGGACGAGTACGGCCAGTATGCCAAGGCCGACTGGCCGGGCAAGCTGAAGAGCATGGACGAGTTCACGGAGCGGCGCAGGGCTGAGGAGGCCGAGTTGCAGGCCCGGCCGATACTGCCCGATCGTGACCGATACGGCGGCTGGGCCAAGGGGCCGACGCTCAAGGCGACGGGCTTCTTCCGTACCGAGAAGATCGGCGATAAGTGGTGGCTAATCACGCCGGATGGCCACCTGTTCATCTCCCTGGGCATCGACGTCATCCACGCCGGGGGAGCCACGTTCATCACCGGCCGGGACGCAATGTTCGCCTGGCTGCCGGGCAAGGACGACCCGCTCGCCCGCTTCTTCGGCCACGTCAGTGGGGTGCACTCCGGCCCGGTGCGTGAGGGGCGGACGTTCGACTTTCTGGGTGCCAACCTCGAGCGTAAGTTCGGCCGCGAGTTCCTGGCCCCATGGCTGGACCAGGCCCTGAGGCGACTGCCCTCTTGGGGCTTCAACACGATCGGCAACTGGTCCGACCACCGGCTGGCCGAGCGCCAGCGGGTGCCATACGTGGCCACCACCTGGGTGAGCGGCAACCACAAGAAGCTGGCCAGCGGCTCGGACTACTGGGACTACATGCACGACCCGTTCGATCCGCGTTTTGCCGCCGACGTGGCCGAAGCGATTCGCAGTCAGGCGGCCAAGGCCAAAGACGATCCCTGGTGCCTGGGCCACTTCGTGGACAACGAGTTGAGCTGGGGCGGTTATGGAGAGGAACAGGGCCGGTACGGTCTGGCCATTGGGGCTCTGGCTCGTACCTCCGACGACTCGCCCGGCAAGAAGGCCTTCGTGACCCTGCTCAGGAAGCGCTACGACAGCAAGATCGAGGATCTGAACAAGGGGTGGGGCACCCGATTCACCAGATGGGAGGAGCTGGATGCCTCGTTCAAGGCCCCGATCCCATCACCCGCCGGCATGAAACGGGACATGGCTGCGTTCGTGAAGGAACTAGCAAGAACCTACTTTACGATCGTCCAGGGCGAACTCCGCAAGGGCGACCCGAACCACCTCTACCTCGGCTGCCGTTTCGCCTGGGCAACGATCGATGCGGTCGAAGCGGCCGACGAAATCAGCGACGCACTCAGCTTCAACATCTACGAGAAGACTATCGAGGCGCCGCGATGGCAGCCTCTGCGCGCCCTAGGCAAACCGTGCATCATCGGCGAGTTCCATTCCGGGGCCATGGATCGCGGCATGTTCCATCCCGGCCTGGTGTCCATGCCCGACCAGGCGGCCCGGGCGGCTATGTACCAGGCGTATGTCCGTTCGGTAATCGATCACCCCAACTTCGTGGGCTGCCACTGGTTCCAGTATGTGGACGAGCCGCTGACCGGCCGCACGCACGACGGCGAGAACTACAACATCGGTTTTGTGACCGTGACCGACACCCCTTACCCAGAGATGGTCCAGGCTGCACGGGAGGTCCATCAGGAGGCCTATGGCCGGAGGTTCGGCGGACCGAGATGAGCCCGGCATACCGCACCCGCGTTACCCACTCGCCCGGGGAGCGGGCCTGCTCGCAGATCACCATGAATCCGTGCGGAACGGGGAGGCCGGCAAACCTTCCTTGTTCATCAGGTTAGGCTCAGCCAGTTCATCCCAGCCGAACCGGACGGCGACGGGCTCGGCCACCGCCGCACTGGAGACCACAATGCTCGAGCCCTCTATGGTCGCCTGGGCCTCGACAAACTTCTTGTCGGCTCCGGCGATCTGGAAATGGGTCAGCGCCTTCCCGTCGCGCGAGGCCAAACCGCCGCCGATGTGCTCAAAGGTGAGGCGAATCCGGTTGCCCTCGACGCCCATCGTCTTGTACAGCGGACCGGAATAAATGAGCTCCTGACGACCATAGGTCCTGGCCAGCGCCCAGAGCGAGAGTCGACGACCCACCTCCTGCTTGTTCTTGGGGTGAATGTCCTTGGTGTTGCCGATATCGGTGATGACGGCCATGCCGGTGTTGGGAACGGTCAGGGTGGCGAGCTGAGCCTCCCAGATCCTGGGCAGGCGATCGAGCGTATCACTCATCCGCCTGGCGTTGTACTGGTAAGGGGCAAGCTGAACGTAGAGAAACGGGAAATCGCCCTGGCCCCACGCCTTGCGCCAGCCACCGATCAGAGCCTTCATCTTCTCATGGTAGAGCATGCCGTCCCCGGAGCCGGTGTTGGCCTCGCCCTGATACCAGAGGGCGCCGCGAATCGCGTAGGGAGCCAGCGGGACCACCATCGCGTTATACATGGTGGTGGCGCCTTGGCGACCCCTGGCCAGCAGGGGATGCTCCGGGGGCGCCGGGGCGGTGGCAACGGTCCGGCCGGACTTCATGGCCTTCCGCACGCTGTTCACCCAGTCCTTCGTCCGAGCCACGTACGGGTCGAGGCCCTGGTCGTAGACCTGGTTGGCCTTCTCAATCTCGGCGGTGACGTCCTGGAGGCTGGGCACGGCGGCGAACCCGAACGGAGGCGTCCAGGGCTCGATCCGCGTGCCGCCCCACGAGGTGTTGATGAGGCCGATGGGAACATCGAGTTCACGGTGCAGTTCGCGTCCGAAGAAGTAGGCCACGGCGGAGAAGCCGCTGACCGTCTTGGGTGAGCAGACTTCCCATTTCGCCTCGAGATCAGCGGCCGGCAGACCGGCAAGCTTGCGCGGTACGCTGAAGAGGCGGATCCTGGGGTAGCCGGCGGCCGCTGTCTCCTCGGCGGCCTTGTTCGAGGCGTTCACCGTCATCTGCATGTTGGACTGGCCGGACGCCACCCAGACCTCGCCGACGAGAATGTCCTTGAGAACGATGCGATTCCGGCCGGTCACGACCATTTCGTGCGGTCCAGGGGCGGAGAGCGACGCCAAGCGGAGCTGCCAGCGCCCATCCTCGTCGGTTACGGCCGCCATCTTCTGGTCGCCCAGGGTGACGGTGACGCTCTCGCCGGGCGAGGCCCAGCCCCAGATCGGCAGGGGCATACCACGCTGCAGAACCATGCCGTTGCTGATGACGTGCGGCAGGGTGACCTCGGCAACAGCGGGGAACGACACAGAGATGAAGAGAATCCCGCCGGCGACGGCAAAACGCGCTCGGTTCATGTCCTATCCTCCCCTGTATGGGTTGGCGACCTCACCGTAAACGGAACCCCATGGTATGCTGATCGCCCGGTTATGCAACAGGGAGGATGGGGCGGCGGGAAGCCGCGGGCCTTCCGGTGAGGCCGCCGCGGCGACCTGCCCGGCACAGGCCACCGCAAGGCGGAGATGGTGCAGCAGACCCTCACGGCCCTCCTGGCGGGAGCGAAGCGGCCCGCTGGACACCTTTGCCTATCGCTCGCATAATGGACGCCGAGGCCGGTCGTAGAGCCGGCTCCATCGATGCATCCACGCTCGGCATGTATCACCATGGAACAGTGGGGACAGCACGCATGAGGCAGGCGCGCCGAATTGCACTCCTGATCAGCCCGGATATTGGCTTTTGCCGCCGCGTCCTTCAGGGCATTCATGCCTACGCAGTGACGCGAGACTGGGTATTCCATGACGCTCCGGCGGACGTTCGGGTGATACCGCACATGTGGCGATGGAAGCCGGATGGGATCATCTGCGGGCTGTACGACGAGGATATTGCCCGGCGGCTGGCCCGGTGCCGGGTGCCAATCGTGAACACATCCAGCACGGTGCAGTCGTGGCGCGGGCCGCTGGTCGACGTGGACAACGAGGAGGTCGGACGCCTGGCGGCGGAGCATCTGCTCGACCGGGCCCTTCGTCACTTCGGGTTCTTCGGGGGAACGAAGACCGGATCCTCGATCGGGCGGGAAACCGGCTACCGCAAGCGACTGGCCGCAGCGGGCTTCACCCCCTCCGTGTATCATGCCGAGTACCGGCCGGTACCGCCGCTGAACGCGAACTGGAACGGGCTGGACCGCCCAGTCCGCGACTGGCTCGTCCGGCTGCCCAAACCGGTGGGCATCCTGGCCTCGCACGATCGTCCCGGCCGCGATTTGGTGGACGCCTGCCACCAGTTGGGTCTGAGAGTGCCCGACGAAGTGGCGATTCTGGGTGTAGACGACGACGAGTTCGAATGCTGGTTGTGCAAACCGCCTCTGTCAAGCGTCAAGAACCCGGGAGTGCAAGTCGGTTACGAGGCCGCCAAGCTGCTGGACCGGATGATGAACGGCCCACCGCCGGAGCAACTCCGCATTGGCGTGCCCCCGACCCACGTGATCGCCCGGCAGTCGACCGAGATGACCGCGGTGGAGGACCCGGACGTGGCCGCCGCTCTGGCCTGGGTCCGCGATCACCTGGCCGGGGATGTCAGTGTGAACAACCTGGCCAAGGCAATCGGCATCAGCCGTCGTACCCTGGAGCGGCGATTCCGGGCGGTGCTGGGCAACTCGGTGCTCTCTGAGATCCAGCGCATGCGGATGGAGAAGGCCAAGCACCTGATAGCCGAGACCGATCTCAAGCTGTCCGTGGTGGCGGAACAGTGCGGGATCAGCGGCTTGGCCCGGTTGACGGCGGTTTTCAAGCAGATCACCGGCTATCCACCTTCCACCTATCGGCGGCTGGCCGCGGACGGTCAGGTCTCTCACGCCCGCGAGGTCACCCCGCCGGGCGCGGGATGACCCCGGTCCACCGAAGGGGCACTTCCGAGCAGGATGGAGGCCGGCAGACGCCGGCAGACGCCGCGTTGATGGCGATTCAGGCCTTCGGGCCCAGGCCCCCGGCACGCCAGGGCTGATTGATGCAGCAGCACCCACTCGCAGCCCTCTCCCCCCCCACCCGTCCCCGGTCGTGGCCGGCACGGCACGCTGACGCAAAATGATAATCGATTTACGCATTGGCACCTAGTGAAAGCGGCCCGGTTCCGATAACATAAACGCGTCCGGAGTTCCATTCTCACTTCACGGATCCGCACTCCGGACGGGAAAGAGCTCATGCGTACTGTGGCATCGCGCATCGCCCGGTCCCTCGCGAAGCCAGGAGAGGGCGAGCCTGGCCCGATGCCGTTGCGAAAGTCGGGGCGTTTTTCTGGATACATTGTTCTGCTTGCGGAGGGCACTTCCATGACATGTCGTGTTCATCATGTGCTGGCGATGGCAACGCTCATCGCTCTGGGATCGCTATCGGCCTCGATGGCCGGTCTGCCTGCGTACCAGGCCTCAGTGCGCAGCGAGTCGTCACTCATCAGCTACTACACGTTCGACGGTGACTCGACAGCCGTCGCCGACACCGCGGTCAGCGGCAACAACGGCACGTTGGCGGGGAGCGCGGCGTTCGTTGTCGGCGTCGGCGGAAGCACGGACCAGGCCCTGAATCTTGACGGCAGTGGCTGGGTCACGTTCGGACCGGTGACCGCCTTCGAGTTCGGCGACGGTACCGGAACGGTGGAGGCCTGGATTCATCCCACCTGGGCGGCTGGCGACGACCGCGTGATTGTCGCCAGCCGGGACGGGAATCCGGTGCGATACAGCATTCACGTCGGGGGCGGCCGTGGCTTCGTCAATTCCTACACCGGCTATTCCTGGAGCCGCGGCGACGTTTCGCTGACCGCCGACCGGTGGTACCACGTCGCCGTGGTGTTCGATCCCGGAAACAAGATGCGCGTCTACGTCGATGGGCACCCGGCTCCGGTGACCTATTCCTGGACTCCCTACTTCCACTATCTGGGTCCGGACTTCGGCCAGCCATTCCAGATCGGGGCCTCCGCGGCCGGCGGCAACAGCGAGAACTTTGTCGGCCAGCTGGACGAAGTCGCCATGTACGCGGACGCTCTCGTCGGCACGGACATCATCAAGCACTTGCGGGCTTTCCAGGACCCGGCGATCAGTTTCAACCCGGCGTCAACGACGTTCCGGCTGCCGGACGACTCCGGCCCCAAGAGCTTCACCGTCTCGCTGCCCAGCGCGGCCGGCGCCGGGGGAGCGGTGATCGCGCTGAGTTACGATGACACGGCCATCCAGGTGACCGATGCGGCCGATGTGCCGGTGGGCAACGGCGGCACGGTGACGGTTGCGGCAGGTCACACCGATGTGACCATCAAGGTCACGGCCTACAAGGAGACCGGTCCGGCCCCGGGGCTGGGGGCGGAGAAGGCCATCATGGCGACCAGCTCAGGATTCACCGAAGGCGTGCTCCTCTACTCCACCACCCGGCTGCCGCTCACACTGACACCGAGCAGCAGGACGTTCGTCTCCCCAGGCGATCTGGGCCCGCAAGACGTGGTCATCAGTATGTCCGGGGTGGTCGCCGGTCCTGGCGGCACACCCATCACCCTGACCTACGATTCCTCGGTCATCGCGGTCAAGACCACTGACGGCACGACCATCGCCTCCGGCGGAACAGTCACCGTCCCGGAAGGGGCCGGCAGCGTAACCGTCAAAGTCACCGGCGTTGGGCCGGGCACAACAACCTTGTCCGCAAGCAACTCGGGCTTCGTTCCTGGTGAAGCGTCGTTTGGGACCGAGTATCCTCCTTCGGCAGAACTGACCGCCTACCAGACGCTGATCAAGTCCGAATCCTCGCTGGTCGGCTACTACACTTTCGATACGGATACCACCCAGGTGGCCAACCAGAGCCCGGTGGGCGGACCCAGCGGAACGTTGGTCGGTACGACGGCGTTCAGCGGGAGGCAGGAGGGTGGACGCGTTCTGCAGCTCGGCGGCGGCGGATTGGTGGCCTTCCCGGCCGGAATGACCGGTTTCGACTTCCCCGGCGACAAGGGCACGGTCGAGGCCTGGGTGCGGCCCACCTGGCCGGTGGATGGCGGAGCGAGCGACTACGTCGTGGCCGCCAGCCGCAACGGAGGCCCGGTTCGTTACAGCGCTCACATGAGGTACCACCGGCGGGGGCTCAACTCGTGGACAGGTGCCTCGTGGAACGAAATGGGGTTCCCGTTCGTTGAGGACCGCTGGTACCACATCGCGTATGTGTACGAGACCGGCACGCTGCGGTGCTACGTGGACGGCATCCAAATCGGCTCCGTGGCTCACACCCTCGGCGGCAGCATGGGCCAGACTTTCCAGATCGGGGCATCCGCCGCGGGCGGCAACGCGGAGAACTTCATCGGCGGAATCGACGAAGTCGCCATCTACAGCGACGCCCTGACCGGGGCCCAGCTACTCATGCACTTCAACACACTGAAGCCGAGATTCGCGCCCCCGACCGCGGTAACGGGTCTCCTCGCAAGCTACGAAGCCACAGTTCTGGCCGAGCCTTCGTTGCTGAGCTACTACACTTTCGAGGGCGACACGACCGCGGTGTCCGACAAGAAAGGACCGTACAACGGCACGTTGGTGGATCTGACCGAATGGACGGAAGGATTCGCTGGCGGCCAGGCCCTGGGCCTCCAGACTTACGGGCACGTCAGTCTTGGCAACGTCGAGGATTTCAAGTTCAGCGACGGCACCGGTTCCATCGAAGCCTGGGTGAATCCCACCGGCGTCGGCCTGGGACTCGGGAACAAGTCAATCTTCGCCGGCCGGGATGACAGCCTCAACCGTTACACCATGCACGTGAACACGAGCAACGGCGACATGGGCGTCTCCACGACCGGCAACACCGGCGGCACTTACCTGGAGACGCCGGCGGGCACGATCACCGGCGATGCCTGGCAGCACGTCGTTGCGGTGTTCAGCAACGATGGGACAACGAACCGGACCAGCCTCTATATCAACGGGGTAGCGGCCGTGAACAACGTGGCTCAGATTCTGGGCACCCTGGATGCCAGCAGCTTCCAGATTGGAGCGGGCCGGCCCAACGGCGGCTTCCGTTTCCTCGGGCAGATTGACGAACTGGCCCTGTACAGCGAGCCGCTCACCCCAGAGCAGGTGGCGGCGCACTTCAACACCACCGCGTTGACCTTCTCGATCGCCGAGCATGACTTTGTTTTGCCCTCTCAGGCCGGTCCGATCGCGGTCACGCTCTCATTGCCATCGGGTACGGTGGCCCCGGTCGGCGGCACGGCGGTCACGCTGGCCTTCGACGCCTCCATCATCGAGGTTAGGGCCCGCAAAGAAATAACCTGAACGATTCTACCGTCGCGGCGAGACTATGTAGTTCCAATCGCCGTGAAACGGCTCTGGCCTGACGTGGAGTCGGCCCAGTTCTGCATCACTCACTTTG
>JAGNEZ010000068.1 GCA_018003015.1 Phycisphaerae bacterium
ACCCTGCCCCGAACCCTGCCCTGATCCTTGTCCCTGCCCTTGGCCTTGGCCGCTGCCCTGTCCTGAGCCCTTGCCCGAACCTTGCCCCTGTCCTTGCCCTTGGCCTTGCCCCGAACCTTGAGCCAGACCCGAACCCTGCCCTGGTCCTTGTCCCTGCCCTTGGCCAGAACCCTGACCGGTGGCGGAACCTTGGCCTGAGCCTGGTCCCTGGTCCTGTCCGGATCCCTGACCGGAACCTTGACTTTGCCCGGTCCCTTCACCCTGTCGGTGGCTTTGTCCTTGGCCAGTTCCCGGACCTTGACCTAGCCCTTGCCCCTGGCCGGAACCCTGACCTGATCCGTGCCCTTGACCAGAGCCTTGACCCTGACCGGAGCCTCCACCTTGGGCCTGCTCTTGTCCAGTACCCTGGCCCTGATCGGATCCTTGAGTGCGCCCTGAACCTTGACCCGCAGCTTGGCCCTCGCCCTGGGAGCTTTGCCCGGTCGCCTGCCCGGGTGCTTGCCCTGCGTCTCCCGAGCCTTGATCGGAGACGGCACGCTGATCTGAACCCGGGCGTTCTTGTCCGGCGCCCTGCCCAGTGCCTTGACGGGGGTTGTTTTCGCCGGTGCCCTGGCCAGCCTGATCAGCCTGGGTGCCCTGGCCAACCCGACCAGCCTGGGCGCCCTGAGCTCCTTGTCCGGATCCCTGGCCGGCGGCATCTGTGTCGTGACCTGGCGTACCGCCCGCCCCGCCGCCCCGGTCCTGGCCATTGGTGACGGGGCCCTTCTGGGACCCCTGGCCCTGCCCTCGCGAGCCCTGGCCGGTGCCTTGATTGGCATCCTGCCCGCCCGGTGCGGGGGTCTGACCGGGTCCCTGCCCGCCCTGTCCCGGGCCTTGGTCGGAGCCTTGTCCCTGACCGGCGGCCCCCGTCCCGGGACCTGGCGTGCCGGGATGTTGGGCTGCTCCGGAGCCGCTGAGGTTCTGACGCTGGTTTGACGCCTGAGCTTGGTTTGGTGGGTGATGAGGCGTTTGAATTTCAGTGCCCGGGGCCGGGTCGTGGCCCAACAAGTGCTGCTCCAGAGCTTCGAGTTCCCTAGCATGGGACTGGTTGAAATCGCGAGCGGCTTCGGAACCGCCGTCCCTGTGGGATCCCTGGGCTGGCTGGGCCTGGTCCGGGCTCACTGGGCGTCGACCGGATTCGCCGGAGCCTTGCCCAGCTTGGTCTGAACTCTGGTCGGATGAAGACCCATTGGCATCGTTTGGCATCCTGGTCTGGTGGTCCTGCTGGGCATTTCGCCCAGCGGATGCGTCCGCGAGAGCTGTTCTGGAAGGCTGGCTTTCCGCCGGCTGGCTGGCTTGTGATGCACCGCCGTCGGGTGCTGCCGCCGCCTGTGATCTCTCGCCTTGCTGGGCGGTGGCTACGGTGGCAGAGCCTTGAGCGGGTCGGGAGGAGGGGGTCTGTTGGGGCGTCCCGGCAGGCTGGGATGCTGCGACCTGATCTTGGGGCGACGAAGGCTGGGTGGCCGTCATCTGGTCCGAGCTCGCCTCCTTTGAATCGGCGGCGATGTGGTCGGCGGTGTCGGCTGGCTGACTCGCGGGGGCGGGGGTGTCCTTTTCGTCTTTTCTGGGCTCCTTCTGGTCGCTCTTCTTGTCGGCGGTGGCCAGCGTGTCGGCGTTGCGGACCACGAGCCGGCGCGGAGGGCTGTTGGTCCGCTGGTGTGACGGCTGACCCTTGAGGTCCTCGCGGTTGTCCCAGACGGACACCCACCACTCGATGACATTGCCGGATCGAGCGTTCATCTTCGCGAGGGGTACCTGTTCGCGCAATGCGGCCGCACCGCCACTGGTCCGCGGCGGCAATGGGAGGGCAATCTCCCGAGGTGTATCTTCTGCGTTCTCCAGCCGATAGGCCAGTACGGCCCTGGTCAGGCCGAAGTCATCCTGAAGGGTGGCCTGGAGCGGCAAGGCATCCTCGGGCAGAAGTTCGGTCTCGGGAGCGGGCCGATCGACGGCGACGGTCGGCGGCTGATCGGGTCGCGCCCGGATCGAGAATCGCAAGCTATCGCGATTCGGCTGTTGGTAGGCGTCTTTGAACTCGATGCGGTATTCGTCGTCGGTCACCACCTGGAAAGTCGCGGTGACTTCCTTGGGTTGCTGAGCTGAAGGCTCGGGCAGCAGGAGCACGTTTCTGGCAGGTGGATGGCCGAAAACGATGACCGGATCGCGGGCGGGCACGTTGGTAGCGGCCTTGACCGTGACGATTGTGCCGACCACAGCGTCGATCTGGCCGCCGGGCTGGGTGGTTGGGACCAGGCGGGTGTAGCGAGGGTACTCGCAGCACACGTTGACGCCGGTGACTTCGGGGACTGGGCGAATCTCCAGTCGCCGGATCTCGGAGCAGGCGTCGCCGGCCACGATCTGCCAAGCCATGGATTCGCGGAGATCGCGTCCGGCCTTGATCGCTTTCCACTGCCGGCCGGTGGGATCGGGCAGCAGGGTGAGTTGTTGCCCCACTGTCCAGGTTGTCCCCCCGTCGGGGCTGAACCGGACCGTAGCCGTCTCCGGCCGCCGTCCGTCGACCCGAGCGGTGAACTCGACCGGTTCGCCGCGGACCACGGACGCGCCATCTGGGGGGGTGGTTTCGACGATCTGGGTTCGCGTCGGGGCGGGGAGATGGGAACCGAACGCCCGCTTGATGCTGGGCATGACTGGCTTGGGGGCAGCCAGCGCGTAGGCCAGCAGGAGGACGACTGCGCCAGCGTTGACCCATGCTCCCAGGCGCAGCCGTCGCGTGGAGACGATCCGGCGAACGTCCACCTGGTCGAGATCGCGGACCGCCCGGTCCATCACCGCGAAGCGAATCGAGCCGGGCACCTCGCGGTGGCGCGAGATCTGAATGGCGTCGACCAGGGCATTGCGGAGGTCGGGGTGGGCGTGCTCGATCAGCCGGGCGGCGTAGAGGTCGTTGATGCGGCGAACGAGGGGCAGGACGCCGGCCAGGGCCAGCCAGACACTGCTTCCCACCAGGAACACGGCCAGAGCCGCGTGCCGGAGGGGGTCGGGGACGCCGCCGGTCAAGCGGTGATCGATCATGATGAAAATCAGGAGCCAGAGGACGACCGCTGCCGACCAGGCTGCCCCGGCCATCGCCAGTGATACCACCTTCAGCCGCGTCTTGGTGAGCCGAAGGGCAGCCTCGAGATCAACTTCTGAGGGAAGGCGGGAGGACATCGTCTATATTATAGAAGTGATCAGAGCGAAGTGCGAGGGGATGGACAGGATTCGTCATGTCAGCCTGTCCCTTCTCTTCATCTGGTCTAGCTCGCCGGCTTCCGTGATGGCTGCCCCGCCATCACGATCTCCAGGGCCTTCTGCGTCGACGCCTCGGTCCCCGGCCCAAGACGAAGCAGAGAAGAGTCAAGTATCTCATAAAAGAACTGCATCTGTTCCTGTTCGTTCAAGGTTTCATGCTCCTGTCGCGCCACGCAGGACTTTTGCCGCTGGCGCGTACTTGATTTCCATCACCTACTGATGAACCGCTTGTTGGAATCTCGAGGGGTCATCCGAAGCCGGGCCGCGCATGGCGACCGACGAGCCATGACGCTCCAAAGGAAGTGAGACCGCGGCTTCGGCATCAGGCAGTAGCCATGAACCGGGAATGTACCACGCCGTCCCGACCAGAATCAACAGCCCTGTTTCCTGCTGAAACGCTCAGGGACGGTGACACCTCGGGCGGCATCCGAATCTGACAAGCCCGCTGAAGGGAACTGCGACGACCCACGAGAAGGGAGGTGGCTCGCGGCGAACCGGTCGTGAAACGACCGGCCCGGGGATGCGTGTTTAGCGGGAAGAGTCGCTGTAGCACCTGGGAACGAAGCGACCTGGGAATGCAGGCCATGACCGCTCAAGAACCCGAGATGAGGTTCGCACCTGCACTGCCACGGAGACATATGGGGCATTGACCCGGCGTTCCCTTGCGTTAGTCCTGCTTGCAGCGTAATTTGGGCACGTTTTGAGCAACGCAGGAGACAGGTTGGCGATTGTTCGCGTTGGGATCGGCACGGACCTTCATCGGCTGGCCGAGGGTGGTCGGTTGATCCTGGGGCATGTGGTCATCGAGCATACGCAGGGGCCGGTGGCACACAGCGACGGGGACGTGGTCCTGCATGCCATGATTGACGCCTTGGCGGGTGCGGCGGGGCTGCCGGATATTGGGGAGATGTTCCCGGACACGGACCCGGCCTGGCGCGGAGCAGACAGCGGTGAGCTGCTGACTGCGGCGCTGGCGAAGGTGGCCGCGAGGGGTTATCGGGTCGTAAACGTGGACGCGACGATCCACGCCCAACAACCCAAGCTGGGGCCATACAAGATTGCGATCCGAGCGGAGGTGGCCCGGCTGCTGGGGATACCGCTCGATGCGGTGAGCATCAAAGCGAAGACAGGCGAAGGGCTTGATGCCGTCGGCCGCGCGGAGGCGATCGCCTGCACGGCGGTCGTGGGGCTCGGCGTTGCCGGCCGCAACGCGCAGGAAGTGAGCAGTGAGCAGTGAGCGAGGCGAACGCTGCATCGGGTTCGCCGGGACTCGCCTGCGGCGTACTCTGCGAGGCATGGCTGCCGTGTTCGATCGGACCTTGCGATTCGAGTGCTGGCGGTAGTCGGTACGCAGCTGAGGAATGACGATGTCGCTGAAGATCTATAACACGATGTCCCAACAGAAGGAGTTGTTTGTGCCGGTTCGGCCGGGCAAGGTGGGCATCTACCTGTGTGGACCAACGGTTTACAAACCCAGCCACATCGGGCACGCGGTCGGTCCGATCATTTTCGACACGGTCAAGCGTTACCTCAGCTACAAGGGCTTTGGCGTCGTCTGGATCGTGAACATCACCGATGTGGACGACAAGCTCATCGAGGAGGCCAAGGCCGAGGGTTGCACTGTTCCCGAACTGGCGGCCCGAGTCACGAGCAGTTATCTCAAGGCCCTAGAACAGCTTGGGGTGCACGGCATTGACCAGATGCCCAAGGCGAGCGAGCACATCGGTGAAATCGTAGCCATGTGCCAGAAGCTGATCGAGAAGAAGGCCGCGTACGTATCCGGCGGGGATGTCTACTTCGATGTGACCGCGGATTCCGACTATGGCAAGCTCTCGCACCGCAAGGGTGAGGAGCAAGTCGCCGGCTCGCGCGAGCTGGCCGGCGGAGAGAAGCGTAATCCCGGTGACTTTGCCCTGTGGAAGGCTGCCAAGCCTGGCGAACCGGCCGAGGTCCAGTACGATTCGCCGTGGGGCAAGGGCCGGCCCGGCTGGCACATCGAGTGCTCGGCCATGAGTGGCAAGTATCTGGGCGAGACGTTCGATATCCACGGCGGCGGGATGGACCTCATCTTTCCCCACCACGAGAACGAGATTGCCCAATCGGAGACCTGCCATGAGGCTCCGTTCGCCAAGTACTGGATGCACAACAATCTGACTCGTTTCAAGACCAAGAAGATCAGCAAGTCGGACCCCGAGATGCAGAAGAAGATGGCCGACCTGACGCTGGGCAGCCTGCTGAGCAGGTACCCGGCCGAACTGCTCCGCTTCGTGGTCTTGAGCACTCACTATCGTCGGCCGATCGAGTTCTCCGATGAAGAGCTGGAGGCCAAGCAGAAAGGGCTGGAGGCGTTCTACCGGCTATTCGAGCGGATCCAGCGCGTCAGCGGCCACAGTCCGTACGAAAGCGGACCCGACCTCGCACAGGTCCACAGCGCGGTTGAGAACGACGTCGAGAAGGACTTCGTTTTCGGCGGACTCGACTATCAGAACCGGTTCCTGGAGGCGATGGACGACGACTTCAACACCGGCGCCGCGGTCGGCATCCTGTTCGAAATGGTCACGGCCATCAACCGGTTCATGGACGATCACCGGATGGAGACGGCCGACAACACCAAGCTGGCCTCCCTGGCCGCCGCGGCGACCCAGACGCTTCGCGGCCTGTGCAAGCTGCTCGGCCTGTTCGAGCGGTCTCCGGCCAAGCCGGACACGGGCGGCAAGCTGGTCGAGGAGCTCATGCAGGTCCTCATTGCGGTACGAGCCGAGGCCCGCAAGAGCAAGCAGTATGCCCTGTCCGACATGGTTCGTGACCAGTTGGCCGCGGTCGGAATCCGGCTTGAGGATCGGCCGGACGGTACGAGCTGGAGGCAGGGGAACTGAGAAAGCCGAAAGGGGCAGAAGCCATCCGCTGTCAGCGATCAGCTTTCAGTTGGAGGAGGAAGGGGCGCCCTTCTGATCCACCCTTGGCGAGGGGGGGAAGGGCCGGGGGCAAGCCGAGGCTCCGAAGGTCTGGAATGGCGACAGGGTGCGTTGAGAGACGGTGAAGATGGCCAGGAATGTCCATATTGTGTGCGGGTTGGATCCCGGGCTTCGGATCACAGGATATGGTGTCCTCCGCGTGGATGACGGCGAGGACACTGTTCAGGTCGTGGACGCCGGGGTGATACGCTGCTCGACGCACGAATCGCTGGCTTTGCGGCTGGCGGAGCTAGCAGCCGGCGTGGACGAGGTTCTGGACGAGCACGACGTTGATACCGTGGCCGTCGAACAGATTTACTCGCACTATCAGCGGCCGCGGACGGCGATTCTCATGGCCCATGCTCGCGGAGTGTTGCTGCTCGAGGCTGCCCGGCGAGAATGCCGTATTCTGCACCTGCCGTCGACGACGGTGAAGCGGCATCTGACCGGTAGTGGGCGGGCGAGCAAGGAACAGATGCAGGCGGCGGTCGCGAATACACTGTCGCTTAGTGCCCGGCCGGAGCCGCCGGATGTGGCCGACGCTCTGGCTGTTGCCCTGTGTGCCGTCGGCGTGATGCAGCACCCGGCCCGGATCGCACCGGTCAACGACGATCTGCTCACTCAGTAGGACTTCCCCATGATCGTTCGCATCACCGGCGTTGTTTTGGAGGCTCGCGAGGACAGTTGCGTGCTTGACCGCGACGGGATCGGCTACGAAATCCTGCTGAGTGGTCACACGGCCGGTGAGTTGCTGGCCGCCAAGGGGCAGGAAGTCACGCTGCTGACGCTGGAGTACTACGAAGGCAGCAGCGTCGGGGGCAACCTGATTCCGCGGATGATCGGCTTCCTGCGTGAGGAGGAGCGGGCGTTTTTCGGTCAGTTCATCAAGGTCAAGGGGATGGGCATGCGTCGGGCGATCAAGGCCCTGGACATGCCACCGGGGCGCATTGCGGCGGCGATCGAGGCGGCCGACGCCAATACGCTGGCCAAGTTGCCCGGGGTGGGGAAGCGTGTCGCCCAGCAGATCATCGCCGAACTGAAGGGCAAGGTGGGCGAGTTCGCGCTAGGCAGTGCTCCGGAGGGCGGGGCCGGTGCTCCCGCGGTCGAAACGTGGACGCCTGAGATGCGCGACGCTCTCCAGGTACTGGTTGCGCTTGGGGAACGGCATGCGGATGCCCAGCGGTGGCTGGAACGGGCCCGGCAACTGCATCCTGAGACGGCCGGCTGTGATGAGTGGATCCGGCGGGCTTACCAAGTGCGAAGTACGACGGCGGGATGAGCCCCGCGTTGCTTTGTCGCAACGCCGGGGAATTGAGAAGGAGCCGGCAGTCTTTGCATGTGTCCGTCCTGCCGGCTATCATCCGGCCCGTGGCACGCGAACGGATCATATCGCAGCAATCGATCGGATGCGACGAGGATGCGTTCAACTTGTCCCTGCGTCCGCAGCGGCTCGACGAGGTCATCGGGCAGCGGGCGTTGATTGAGCAGCTTCGCATCGCTCTGGAGGCGTCCAAGGCCCGAAGTGAGCCGATGGATCACGTTCTGCTGGCCGGTCCGCCGGGCTTGGGCAAGACCACGTTCGCCCATGTCATCGCCAATGAACTCGGGGCCACCATCCGCATCACCAGCGGGCCGGCGATCAGCAAGCCGGGCGACCTGATGCACTGGCTGACCGAGATGAAACGCGGCGACGTGCTGTTCATCGACGAGATTCACCGGCTCAGCAAGCCCGTCGAGGAGTTCCTTTACTCGGCGATGGAGGATTTCCGAGTCGATTTCACCATCGACAGCGGGATCAGTGGCCGGACGGTTAACATCCCGCTGAAGCCGTTCACACTGATCGGGGCCACGACCCGGTCGGGGCTGCTGACCGGGGCGCTTCGTGACCGGTTCGGGATGCTGTTCCACTTCGACTTCTACCAGAAGGAGGATCTGGCCGAGATTCTGGCCCGGTCGGCGGGCAAGCTGAGGGTGCCGGCCGAGGCGGCGGCTCTGGCGACGATTGCCGGGCGTTCGCGAGGCACGCCGCGGGTGGCGAATCGGTTGCTCAAGCGGACCCGCGACTTTGCCCAGGTTCGGGCTGAGGGTCGGCTTACGCCGGGGGTTGTGGACAAGGCCCTCGATCTGCAGGGCATCGACAAGCTCGGACTGGACGATCTGGACCGGGCGTTCCTCAGCACGCTGATCCAGGTCTACCGGGGTGGACCGGCCGGCATTGAGGCCCTGGCGGCGACGCTCGGCCAGGAGCGAGATACGCTTGAGGACGTGGTCGAGCCGTATCTGCTGCAGATCGGGTTCGTGATCCGGACGAAGCAGGGGCGGGTGGCCACCCAGGCCGGTTACGGGCACCTCGGTACACCGTACGCCGCCCCTGGGCAGCCGGTCTCCGAGGCCCAGGGCCAGCTCTTCGACGAGTCTTGACAATCCCGGCCGCGGGCCTTCTAATAGCTGTGTTTGGCCCATCGAGCGGATGTGGCGGAATTGGCAGACGCGCAAGGTTCAGGTCCTTGTGATCGCAAGATCGTGGAGGTTCGACTCCTCTCATCCGCAGTTTCCCCCGGTGACATGAGCTTCTGCGCATTCCTCCGAAGTACCTCTCTCAAACAGAGCTACGACCCCGGGGGTGGGTCGCCGGCGGCGCGGTGACGGATGCCCTCAGGGTCATCGACCAGGAAGTTGCCCGCCGTGGTGTTCACCAGCGACAGGCTCAGCGTGTGTAGAACTCTATAACTCTCGCGTAGTCCACCTCAAAGGGCAGACGAACGTCTTCGGGGTTCGGAAGGCGGGTCACCTGAGCCTCGCCCTTGGCGGTGTCGACGGCCAGCCAGCTAGGCACGACCGCGTCGGCGCACATCTCGGCACAACCCTTGATGAAGGCTTTGCTCTTGTCTTTCACGTTGATCATGTCGCCGGCGCTGACGCCCAGGCCGGGACGGTCGACCTTCTTGCCGTTGACCAGGAAATGCCCGTGGGACACGAGTTGGCGAGCCTGCCAGATGGTTCGGGCCCACCCACAACGCCGGATGACGTTGTCCAACCGGGATTCGAGCAGCTGCTGGAGAGCCTCCTGGGTATTGCCCTTTGACTTGCCGGCCTGCTCGAGATAGCGGTGAAGCTGTGTGTTGCGGATGTTGTAGTAGAATGCGAGCTTCTGCTTCTCCGCGAGCTGACGGCCGTACAGCGTGCGTCGCACCGGGCGGAAGCCGTGCTGGCCTGGCCGGGTGGTGCGTTTCAGATTGATGTGCTTGGGAGTTTCCGCAATCGGCACGCCGAGGCTTCGGCTCAGGCGAACTTTCGGCCCGCAGTAGTTACCCATGTGTAAGGACGCTCCTGTTCTTCCAACAAAACCGCCAACTGAATCCGAGGCACACCCGCGGGACGCCGTCCCCTGAGGCCGGTCACAAGGGTTGCCGCTTCCCGCGCGCTCCTTCGTCGCAGGATCCCCGGTCCCTGGGACCGGTGAAGACTTATTAGCGTACCGGGCGAAGTCGGCTGGGTCAAGGTAGTTTGGCGGCGGCCTGGCAGCGAGGGGTGCGAACGCTGTCAGCGGCGACTGCCCGATCATCTTCCAGCGAGGCTTATCGCGTCATAAATCATTGGCTTTCAAGATCTTAAAGACGGACAAAGCTGGTTCCGCCGGGTCGTTCCTGCTCGCGGGGCTGGGCTGTTCTCGGAACACCAGGTCCGCATGCAGCCGGCCGTATCTGTTCGGGACCACGTGCCCCGCTGGCGCTCCGGGTACAATGCCCGCGGTGATGACCGGGCGGTCCGGTCGTGGATCAGGAGAGTGGGCGATGAACGAGGGCGAGTTGAAGGGGCGACTGGAGCTGGCGGTGGAAGCCGGGCGGATGGCTGGGGAACACACGCTTAAGTACTTCCATCGTCCGGACCTCGAGGTGGAGCGCAAGCGCGACGGCACGCCGGTCACGGTAGCCGACCGTGAGGCCGAGGGACTGCTTCGCGAGCGGATCGCCTCGGCGTTTCCGCGGGATGCCATCGTCGGCGAGGAGATGGCCGACCGGCCGGGGGTTTCCGGCTATCGTTGGATTCTCGATCCGATCGACGGCACGAAGTCGTTCATTCACGGTGTTCCGCTCTACGGGACGCTGGTGGGAGTGGAGCACGAGCGTCGCTGCGTGATCGGTGTGATTGTGCTGCCCGGGCTGGACGAATACGTTTACGGCGCCTGGGGTCTGGGCGCCTGGCACGGGCGGGGTGAGCAGTCTCCGGTTCGTGCCCGCGTTTCCTCGGTCAACCGCATGTCGGAGGCGTTGTTCTGCACGACCGGGGTAAGCGGTTTCGTGAAGGAGAATCGCTACGACGTTTACGAGGCTCTTCGTCGTCGCTGCCAGCTGACTCGCGGCTGGGGTGACTGCTATGGGTATGTGCTGGTGGCGACCGGGCGGGCGGAGATCATGATCGACCCGGAGTTGAGTCTCTGGGACATGGCTGCCTTACCTGCCATCCTGGAGGAAGCCGGGGGGACGTTCACCGACTGGCAAGGCACACCCACCATCTACGGCAAGCAGGGTGTCGCGACCAACGGGCAACTGCTTTCGGAAGTACTGGCGATCACCGGAGCGAAGTAGGTACCGGACCCGGAACCGCGAGCCGTTCCGGTCCCCGGGGCGCGGACCCGAGGCCTGGTTCGCCGGTCACCGCGTGCTGGCGGGCGTGCTCGCCCCGTGGAATGGTGCGACGGGCTGACTGGTCCTTACAGGCTCCTCGACGCTGCTTCCTTCAGCATCTTGGCACCTCCCAGGAGCATCTCCTCGGTCTTTTCCCACCCAAGGCACTCGTCGGTGATGGAGACGCCATACCGGAGCTTGGTCGGATCGTCGATGAATGGCTGGCTACCCTCGCAGAGATTGCTCTCGACCAGCAGGCCGATGAGCGAGGGGTTGCCGGTGATCTGCTGCTCGAGGACGCTGCGCCAGACCAGCTCCTGGTTCTGGAATTTCTTGTTGGAGTTAGCGTGGCTGCAGTCGACCATGACCACGGCGGGGAGGCAGGCTTTGCGCAGCCGGGCGGTGGCGTCGGCCACGTTCTTGGGGTCGTAGTTCGGCCCGTTGCGGCCGCCACGGAGAATCATGTGCCCCCAGCGGTTGCCACGGGTCTTGATGATCGCGGTGCGTCCGTCGTCGTCGATCCCCAGAAAGCTGTGGGCGTGCCGGGCAGACTGCATTGCGTCGATGGCGACCTGGAGATTTCCCTCGGTGCTGTTCTTGTAGCCGACGGGCATGGACAGCCCGCTGGCCATTTGGCGATGGGTCTGTGATTCGGTGGTCCGGGCGCCCAGCGAGGCCCAGCTGATCAGGTCGGCGATATACTGTGGAGTGATCGGGTCGAGCATCTCGGTGGCCGTTGGCAGGCCCATCTCGGTGATGGCCAGCAGGAGGCGGCGTGCCTTCCTCAGACCCGTCTCCATCGCGAATGATCCGTCCAGGAGAGGGTCGTTGATCAAGCCCTTCCAACCGATGGTGGTCCGCGGTTTCTCGAAGTAGACGCGCATGACCACGAAGAACTGCTCGGACACCTTCCGACTCAGCTCGCAGAGGCGACCGGCATATTCGAGAGCCGCCTTCTCGTCATGGATGGAACAAGGACCGATGACCACCAGCAACCGGCGATCGAAGCCGCCGAGAATCTGCCGGATCATGTCGCGGCTCTCGACCACCGTGCGGTTGGCCGGTAAGGTCATGGGAAGCTCGGTTTTCAGTTCCCGAGGGCAGACCAGGGGGATCGTATGGGTGACGTTGAGGTTCTCGGTCCGCTGCCGCACTGCCCAGCCAGAGACGGGAGCCGTCTCCTCCTCCCGGGGTTTCGACGCTCCCCAGCCTGGGCTGCTGTGTCTGGCTGCCTTGCTCATGGGTCAGTTTTGACTCTCAATGTCGGCGCAGACCTCGCTCGGCCTGTTGTCATCTTCGCCACCGAGGTCGAAGAGAATGTCGGCCGACAGGCACAGATCACTCCCCGGTTCCCCGGACGAAAACCGTCCGGTATGGCGATCGCGGGGTGCATGGCATCTAGTATATCGGCTGGCGGCGTTCCGGGCAACGAGCGTGAGGGCTGGTGACGTGGTCATTGTGGGGCCGCGAGAGGTTCGGTTACCGGAACGAGGAAAGTACCTCGCGGACCCAGCATCACACATCCGCGGGAGATGAGGAAAAGGTACTCACAGCGGCCCCATTGGAGTCCCTGGAGCACGGCTGTGGCTTTCGCTCACGTTTCGGCGGGTGACGGCTCTCTCGAGTCGGCCAGTTTCAGCAATCGCTCGACCAAGAGAGCGAGTTCGTCCATGCGAAACGGCTTGCGGACAAGCACGGTTCTCTCGTCGGCGCGTAATTCGGTGGCATCGTCGAGAGTACCGGTGGTGATGACAATCGGAATGGTTGCCCCCTGCCCGCGAAGTACTCGGGAACAATCGATGCCGCTTCGGCCAGGCATCTCGTTGTCTGTAATCACCATTCGGATGCGCTCCTGGTCCGCTTGCCACTGGTCCAGCAGAGCGGATCCATCCGCCACTGATATGACCTCGTACCCCAGCTGATGGAGCACGCTCGAGAAGGTGTCCCGCACAAAGGGGTCGTCCTCCGCCACCAGGATCACTTCACCGCTGCCACGCGCGGTAGGGGGTGCCGGGCCCGCGAGCTGCTTCGGTTCGGGAGCCTCGATGCGAGGGAACCAGAGCTTGAAGACTGCTCCCCGCCCGACCTCCGATTGAACCTCGATGGCGCCGCTGTGGTTTTCCACGATTCCATGGACGATCGAGAGTCCCAACCCGGTGCCCTGCCCTCGGGGCTTGGTGGAGAAGAACGGCTCGAACAGTCGTGGCAGGATCTCTTCGGGTATGCCCGTGCCCGTATCGGCCACGACCAGGCAGGCGCGGGGCGGCTGCACCGTGGTCCCGGGTGATCCCGGAGCTGGCGGAGGCTCGTCGGACAAGGCCGAGAGCTGAAGCGTGCCGCCGCCGGGCATGGCGTCTCGAGCGTTGATTGCGAGGTTCAGGATGATCTGCTGGATTTGCGTGGAGTCGGCGTCGATCCACAGCGGTTCCGGCTGGGTATCGATCAGAACCTGAATACCTGAAGGCAAGAGACGATGGAGCATCTTGCAGGATGACTTGATGACCTCCTGCAGGCAGACCTTCTTCCTGTCACATGGCAACCTGCGAGCGAAGGCGAGCAGTGATCGCGTGACGTTCACGGCCTGTTCGGCGGCATCCTGGATCACCGCGGCAGCATCGCGCACGACCGGCTGATCGGGCAGGCGATCGAGGACGATGTCGATATTGCCCAGAATCACCGTAAGCAGATTGCTGAAATCGTGAGCGATGCCGCCGGCCAGTTGGCCCACGGCCTCCATCTTCTGGGCCTGGTGGAGCATCTCCTGGAGGGAGGTCCGCTCCTGTTCAACTCGAATCCGGTCGGCGATCTCGCGACGGAGCCGCTCGTTGGCGGCGGCCAGCTCGGCGGTCCTGGCCGCCACTTTTTCCTCGAGTCCTTCGTTTGCCTGCTTCAGCTCGCGTCTCAACCGGCTCAGGGCCACATGGGTTGAGACCCGGGCGAGCACTTCCTCCGCTTCGAAGGGTTTGGTCACATAGTCAACGCCGCCTGCGGCGAACGCCTCGATCTTGTCGAATGACTCCTTGGCCGCGCTGAGGAAGACCACCGGGATGTCGGCGGTTGCGGGGTCGGCCTTCAGCCGACGACACACCTCGTAGCCGTCCAGCCCTGGCATGCGAATATCCAGCAGGATGAGATCGGGCGGCTCCGCCGTGGCGGAAGCGAGGGCTCGCGCGCCGTCCGTGGCCGAGCGCACCTCATAGCCCCGTACGTCCAGAAGTCCGTTGAGCAGCCGGACGTTGTCGACCATGTCATCGACGACCAGGATACTCGCGGGCATAGCTCACGCTCCGCCACGTCCCCGACGACCGTGGAGTCTCGAATCACCTTCCTATCTGACGACCGGCGTTTTCAAGCCCCTTCCACGCGGGGGCAGGTCGCGGAAATGATCGCCTCGAAATCGTACTCGTCCGCCATCCGCAAGAGCTTGCGAGCGAGTTCGCCGTGCTCCGCTTCCAGAGCCGAGGCTACCTGCCTGAGCCGCTTGGTGCTACCGAGCACGGCCGCCCGGTGAAGATCGGCTTTTTTCTCGGCCGAGAGAATCGTCAAATCCAAAGCTGTCAATCGAGTGAGACCTAGCCCGTCTGCCTTCTTCTCGTCATAGTTGTACCGTACCCCCAGGTATTTGGCAATTTGATCGAAAATCTGGTTCTCCTGGAACGGTTTGCGGATCAGATCGTCGCACCCGACTGCGAGGAGTCTATCCCTATCGGACTCAAAGGCGCTCGCGGTCAAGGCAATCACCACCGGTCGTTCCGTCGGGGGACGGGCCCTGATCTGGCGGGTTGCTTCGAGGCCGTCCAGGACGGGCATTCGGATATCCATCCAGATCAGGTCCGGGGCGAAGGAATCGCACAGATGGACTGCTTCCTGCCCATTGGCCGCCTCGCGGACCACGAAGCCGACGCCGCGGAGCAGTTCAGCCAGGGGCACTCGGCTATCGGCCTCATCGTCGGCGACCACGATACGGCGAGGTCTTTCGCCTTCAGCCAGCCCCACGACCCGCTGGCGAGGTCCCAGGTCGGCGGTGGTGGCGCCCGCGATCGGAGGGGCGGCGATTTCGAGGGCGAAGACGCTGCCGCGGCCGAGTTCGCTTTTGACAGTGAGGGTTCCCCCGAGCAGTTCGGCAAACCGCCTGCTGATGACCAGCCCAAGACCGGTGCCGCCGCGGGTCCTCTGACCCGCCTCGCCCTGGCTGAACGGCTGGAAAAGGAGGGCCAAGTCCTCCTCGCTGATACCGGAACCCGTATCTGCCACTTCGACGACGAGCCGCCCCGGGGGTGCGCCGACATCGCCGCGGTAGCCGACGCGCACGTCGATCCGCCCCTGGGCCGTGAACTTCACTGCGTTCCCGATCAAGTTAACGAGGATCTGGCGGAGCTTACCTTCGTCGGTCCGTACCCGAGGCGGGATGGCCGCGGCGCAGGCGATATCCAGCTCCACGCCCTTATGTCCCACGCGGACCGCGAAGAGGCTATTGAGCGCGTCGAGCAGTTGGCGCACATCGACGCTGGACTCATTGAGGGACATCTGCCCGGCTTCAATTTTGGCCATGTCGAGCACATCGTCGATCAGTGCCAGCAGGTGCTCGCCGCTGCGGTTGATCGTGTCCAGCTGTCCGGCCTGCCCGCGGGTCAGGGCCGGATCGCGGCGCATGAGCTGTGTGTAGCCGAGGATCGCGTTCATGGGCGTTCGCAGTTCGTGGCTCATCCGGGCCAGAAACTCGCTTTTGGCCTTGTTGGCCGCCTCGGCCTGTTCCTTTGCTTCGGCCAACTGGGTGGTGCGCTCGCTCACCAGTTCCTCGAGGTGATCGCGATGCTTGCGGAGCTCCTCCTCGGCCCTTTTTCGCTCGATGAGCCACCACATGCCCTCCATGAGCAGGGTGAGTTGCTGGACATCGCCGTCCGTGTATTCGCCCTCCTTGTTGCCGACGCCCGCCACGAGGACGATGTGCTGGCCGGCAAACACCGGCACGTTCATGTGTCGCCTCACGGCCACGTGGCCGGGTGGATGGCCCTTCTTCCACGGGTTGGGCGCCGGATAGTCGTTGGTGATGACTGCCCGGCGCTGACGGACCGCTTCGCCCCACAAGCCGGTGTCCTTCACGACGTAGTGAATCGGCTTGTCGATAATGGCGCACTCCTGCATCGCCTGCTTGGACCAGGAATGCATCGTCAGGACGGTCTCGTCGGCATTGAGGAACGCCAGGTAGCCGAGGGTGCTCTGGGTAAGCCGCACGGCCTCCTCCAGCGTGTAGTCGGTGATCTGCCGCAGGGTTGCATCGGTCATCTGGTTCAGTTTCAGGAGGGTGCGTACCCGCTCGGCATTGAGCCGCAGCTCTTCCTCCGACCGCTTGCGTTCGGTGATGTCGAAGAAATCCACGGCGATCGAGGACGGTCCCGTCCGAAACACATGGACATCGTAGGTGCCGTGGAGTCGGTCATCCGGATAAGACATTTCGAAGGCCTGAGATCCGAGTTCGCCGGTCGCGACCTTTCGATAGAGGGCGGGCACGTCTGTACAAGCGAGGCTGGGGAACGCCTCTTCGATGGGTTTACCGGCCACGGCTCCGTGCGATACGCCGAGGATCCGGTCGGCGGCCGGATTCGCGGCCGTGAAGACGAGTCGATCTTCGGGCGTCAGCTGGTACAGGTGCATTCCCATGGGCGAGGACTCCACGATGCTCCGGAATCGCTCCTCGGACTCCCGGAGTGCCTCCTCGTTTCGTTTTCGGCCACTGATGTCCTCGAGAACGGCCATGATACCGACGATGTTTCCGCCGGTGTCGTGCAGGGGCGCGGTCGACACGCTGACATCCACGAGGCTTCCGTCCTTGCGCTGCCGAACGCGTTCCATGCCGCTCATGGTCTCGCCCTGCATCGCCTGCTCGATCACCGAACGGACCTCGTGTTCGCGTCCGGGGGGTGCGAGGGGGTAGGGTTGGCCGATCACCTCCTCGGCGCGATAGCCGAACATCCTGTCCGTCGACCGACTCCACAGGGTCACCTTGCCGTCCACATCCAGCGCGAGAATGGCCAGAGGGGAAGCGGTGATCAGGGCTTGCAGGGTGGCCGTAGTCCGGCGCAGAGCCTCTTCGGCATTCCTACGATCGGTGATATCGCGGACCGACTCGATGGCTCCGATGACATTGCCATCCACGTCAAGGAGCCTGCAAGCCGTTGCCGAGCAGTAGGCGCCTTTCCCGCCCCAGGCTTTGGGTACATAGGCCTCTCCGAACACCGTGTTGCCGCTCAGCTCAAACGAGGGATAGCGCTTCTTGGTTTCATCATTCGGATCCAGTGCGACATCGATCAGGATGGACCGGGGCTCGTTGTAGAAGCCCAGTGAGTAGGTCGTCTTGCCGAGGATCTCCTCCTTGCGAATTCCGGTCATCTGTTCGACGGCCCGATTCCAGGCGATGACCTTCTTGTCCCGGTCGATCACCAGGGTGGCGTCGGGTAGGAACTCGATGATGTCGCTCAGCCTTTGGCGAGCAGCGAGCAACTCCCGCTCGGCCCGTTTGCGGTCGGTGATGTCGCGTGAGACATTGGCATAGTAGAGCGTCTGACCGGTGTCGGGATCGGCGATTGGAAACGCGATCACGTACACGTCAATCAGATGTCCGTCATCGAGGCTGCGATACTGAAGCTCTCCTTCCCATGTCCCGCCTTGCCTCAGGAGGGGCAGGAGCTCGTTCCCCACCATATCCTGTGACTCAGCCGGAATGACGTCGAACACGGTATGCTCGCCGACGCGTTCGGGCGCGATTCCCAGCAAGCGTCCGCCGGCCTGGTTGAGGAAGACCATCCGCCCATCGAGGTCGGCCATGTTGACCAGTTCCGTGCTGCGATGGACGATGGCGACCAGCTTCCGCAACTCCTCCTCGGCGAGCTTCCGCTCGGTGACGTCCTTGATGACCCCCAGCATGCGCGTGGTGTTGCCCGCGGCATCGACCAGAAACGTTCCTTCGTCGCTGACGTGGATGTAGGTGTTGTCCGCTTTCCGAAGGCGATAATCGCAGCAGAACCTGGCGTGTTCTTGCCTGGCTCGATCCAACGCCGTCATGGTTCGGGCGCGGTCCTGGGGGTGGATGTGCTCTTCCCAGCCGGTGACGCCCCAGGTGTTCATTTCCTGGGCCGAACAGCCGATGACTTCCTGGATGAGGCCCGACCACAGCAGGGTGCCGGAGGCGACGTTGCAGTCATAGACGAGCTGCCTGGTCGATTCAGCCACGAGGCGGAATCGTTCTTCGCTGCGGCGAAGCGCCTCTTCCGCCCGCTTGCGTTCGCTCACGTCGCGAATGATCGCCGAGAGGTACTCCAACTCGCCCAGGGGGGAACGGTGGGCCATCAATGTCTGAGACACGGGGATCTCCCGGCCCTCGAGTCCCCGGACAGCGGTCTCGCCCTGCCACACGCCCTTGGAGCAGGCGGTCGGAATGCCCTCCTCGGTGATCAGGCGGCAGGCCCATTCCGGATGGAGATCGGGGATATGGTATTCGGTGACATCGATGGATTCATCCCAACCGAGCATCCACCGCCCAGCCGCGTTGAGGAAGGACAGGCGCCCGTCCGGCGTGGCCATCAGGACCAGGTCGCTCGTGGACTCCAGGATCGCGGCCAGCCGGGCGCGTTCCTCCTCCACCTGCCGCCGTTCGGTGACGTCGATGATGACCCCGCTGTAGACGATTTCCTCCCCTTCCATCCAGATTGAACTCGAACGCCCATGGAACCAGATGATGTCGCCTGAAGGCTTGCGCAGCTTCCCTTCATACTCCCACTCTTTTCTATCGCGAAGAGCCCGATCGATTGATGCCAGAAGCCCCGCTCGGCATTCCGGAAGCACTCGCTCGAGGAGTAGCTCGAGGGATTTCTCGGACGCGGACGGAATTCCGAGGATCTCTTCAGAACGTTCGCTGATGTAGGTCACCCGCATTCGTCCGTCGGGCCCCATCCGGAAGAGGTATACGACTCCCGGCATGGTGGAGGTCACGGCCCGAAGCCGGCTTTCGCTCGCACGAAGCGACGCCTCGGCCACCTGCCGCTCGTCGATCTCCCGGCGGGCCTTGGCCAATGCGTCTTTCACCGAGAATGCGGCCACGGCCTGCAGCGAGATCACACAGGCGAACAGAAAGGCCGTCTCGACCAGGAGCGCGCCCGGGGTGCGAGGGAGCGCCAGCGGCAGCTGGTCACGCGCCTCCGCGACCTGCATGATGGCGGCGGCAATGATGTTGAGCACAGCCATGGCCACGCCACCCCGCACACCGAACAATTGCCCGGCCAACACGATGAAGATCAGATAGGACATGAACGACACCGCGTGCACGCCGCCGCTGGTGACGATCGCCCAGGTGGCAAACACCCAGAAGAGGCTGACGCACAGCCAGCTGGCCGTCCGCACCCGGCCGGCACGAGTCAGCCCCAGCAGGAAGATCTCGATTGACAGAGAGAGCGCACCGATAACGGCGAACCGCGCGGCGTGACGCGGATCCAGACAAGCCGCAACGAAGTGCAAGGGGGTGATGCAGACTGCCAGCAGCAGCATGACCCAGAGAATGCGGGCCTGGTGCGTCCTGAGGTCGTCCTGGAACACCGGCGGCGCCAGCCAACGCCTGGCGCGACGCGTTATTGCATTCATATGGCCGTCCTTCCCGGACAATCGTCCCGACGTGAAACTGGACGATATTGGCGGAGCGGCAGCAGGTCTGTCCCAGCTGCCGGCCTCCTGACTGACCTTCAATCATACTTGCCGGCCCGCGCGGTCTCAACGGACCTGGACCCACGCTGCAGCCGGCGCGGCGTCCCCGCGGGCTCGGCACAGCGAGCTGATAGAGTCTCTATCGTCAGCCGGCGGTCAGCGGTGATGAGGCGGACAAACCAAGATCCGGGGTGAGCATCCGTGGGTCTTTACCGGACCGATGCCGACGCGGCCGGCCCGACCTGGACCACCACCACGGAAGCGACGGGGTCGGGAGCCTTCTCGGGAAGCAGGATGGCGACATCGTCACCCTTGCGGGACACGGTGAGCGGTTTCTTTTCCGGGTCAGCCAGGAAGTACGCGTTCTCGATCGTGTCCTTCAGGCCAGGAACGATGAGTTCCTTCTTCGGCCAATCGAACACGTGCAAGTAGAGCTTGCCGGGCTTCCGGGTGCAGCGTCCCCAGGTGAGTCTCTTGAACGGGCTGGCAGTGGTGCCATAGATGGACTCGCCGTTGACGGTCATCCACCTGCCGACGCCCTCGAGTCGCTCAACGGAGGCCTGGGGTATCTCCCCCTCCGGCGTAGGTCCGACGTTGAGCAGGTAGTTGCCGCCTTTGGAGGCCGTGTCGATGACGTTTCGCACCAGTTTCTCGACCGATTTCCAGTTCTTGTCGTCGGTGCGGAAGCCCCAGGTGTCGTTCATGGTCATGCACGATTCCCAGTCGACGCCCGGCAGTCCGGTCTCGGGGATTTCTTGCTCCGGGGTGCCGAAGTCGCCGGCGTACTTTCGATCCTTCTTGTCCATGCCCTGCATGCCTTGGCGGCCGGTGCCGATGCGGTTGTTGATGATCACCGACGGTTTGAGTTTGCGCAGCTTGTTATACAGGTCGACGGCGTCTTGCTCTTTCCACCAGGGCAGCCATTCGCCGTCGAACCAGAGCACTTCGGGATTTGGGCCATCGAGAAGTTCCTTGAACTGCGTTTCCATGAAGCTGATGTACTCGGCCTTCCGTTCCGGGTGCACGTTGGTGGGGTTATAGGCCTTATCGTTATGCCGGTACTGAGCCGGATGGTGCCAGTCCATGATGGAGTAGTAGGTACAGAACTTGAGGCCCTGCTTGCGGCACTCGTCGGCCAGCGGCCTGAGGAGGTCCTTTCCGTAGGGCGTGGCCCTGGCCACGTTGTAGTCCGTGGCCTTGCTGTCGAACAGGCAGAAGCCGTCGTGGTGTTTCGAGGTAATGACGATGTACTTCATCCCTGCGGCCTTGGCCAGACGGACCCACGCGGCGGGATCGTACTTGACGGGGTTGAACTGCTTGGCCAACTGCTCATATTCTGGGATGGGGATATTGGCGGTGTTCATGATCCACTCTCCGCCGCCTGGCGGCACGAATTTCCCTTTCCACTCGCCCGCCGGAATCGCATAGAGTCCCCAATGGATGAACAACCCGAAGCGGGCCTCGCGCCACCAAGCCATGCGGGCATCACGTTCCGACTGGGTTTCGGAGACCGTCGCGTCGGCGGCGATGGTCGGCACTGCGGCCGAGAGGAGGACGGTACCCAGAACGACGATTTGTCTGGACGACGACAGTGGGCGGTGCATTGGTCAGCTCCTTGCTCAAGAACACCATTCCGTCGCATCACGGCAGGATCTGTTGAGCCATGGTACACTACCCCCCTGCCGAGCGGAACAGGGGGCTTGAGGTGGGGGGCTTGAGGTGGATTCTGGGGCCCGGAGCTTCGCGGTTCAGTGTCTCGCGGGTTGGAGGGTGTTCCGAGCGTGGTCCCAGGGCCTGATTCCCCATTGAGGGGGGCACGGGCAGGGCTGGTATTCCTGGCATCCCGGCGTTGTCATCGATTATCATGGCGGCCTGATTGCCCGGTGTCGCAGGAGGTTGCCCGATGCTTCGTTCTGACTTCCTTGGTGCCGTGATGGTGATTCTGCTGCCCGCGGCCATGGCCATGGCGGCTGCTGCACCCGACCGCGATGCCCGGGCGGAACACCGTCCCCGGGCGCAAGGGTACCACGGCATCTGGTACGCGAACCAGAAGACCGATGATGAATACAAGTATAAGTACAGCGGCGGCTTAGGAACCTACCCTTCGAACCATCTGCCCATGGCCTATTACGCCGAGAAGGCCCAGAAGACTTTTTTTGTGTATGGCGGCATGGCGGCGGATGGTGCTCTGTCGGACCAGCGCAGCCTGCTGATCATGGTTTCGTATTTCGATCACAGGACCGGCATGGTTCCCCGGCCGACGCTGTTGATGGACAAGAAGACGGATGACGCCCACGACAACCCGACGATTCAGCTTGACGACAAGGGTCACGTGTGGGTCTTCGTGGCCGCTCACGGCACCGCGCGGCCGGCCTATATCTTCAAGAGTGCCGAGCCGTACGAGATCGACTCGTTCCAGCAGATCTGGGAGACCAGCTTCTCGTATCCCGAGCCGTGGTACATTGAAGGCAAGGGTTTTCTGTTCCTCCACACCCGCTACCAGGAGGGCCGCAGGCTCTTTTGCATGACCAGCGCGGACGGTGTGGTCTGGTCTGAGCCGAAGATGCTGGCCCGCGTCGCCCAGGGTCATTACCAGGTGAGCTGGCGGCACAAGGACAAGATCGGCACGGCCTTCAATTATCATCCGGTCAACGGTGGGCTGAATGCCCGCACGAACCTGTACTACATGGAGACCAGGGATTTCGGTCAGACTTGGCAGACGATCGGTGGTGAGAAGCTGGAGTTGCCGCTCACGGAGGTGAGGAACCCCGCCCTGATTCAGGATTTCGAGTCGGTCGGCCAGCTCGTCTACCTGGTGGACCTGAATTTCGATTCGCGTGGTTTCCCGATCATTCTGTTCGTGACCAGTCGCGGCTGGCAGCCGGGCCCGAAGCACGGCCCGCGCAAATGGACCACGGCCCGATGGGTTGGCAAGGGGTGGGAGACCAACGGGCTGCCGCTGGCGGGCAACAACTACGACTGTGGATGCCTGCATGTTGAAGAGGGCAATCACTGGCGGCTGATCGGGCCGATGCTGGCCGGGCGGGGCAAGCCTGCGGGGCCCCAGCCGTACAACCCGGGCGGCGAGTTGATGATGTGGACCAGTGACAACACGGGCCGACTCTGGCACTCGCGGTACCTGACCTACAAGAGCCCGTACAACCACAACTACGTCCGCCGCCCGGTGAATGCTCATCCGGGCTTCTACGCCTTCTGGGCGGACGGCAATCCCCGGCAGCCGTCCGAATCGCGGCTCTACTTTGCCGACAAGGAGGGCCAGGTGTTCCGGCTGCCGCCGGTTATGCTCGAGGACTTCGCCAAGCCGGAGTTGGTGCCCCTCGAAACGGATACCCATCCGGCCCCGGCTTCGGCAAAGGCTCCTGCCCCGACGCCCGCCGAGAAGTAGGAGGATCAAGAATGGCCACTGGACCGTCGGCTGCCGCCCTGCTCTTCGTGGTTGGGCTGCTTGTCGGGGTGTTTCTGGTGTACCGCGGGATTCGCGGTGTGCCCACGCTGAGCGATCCCAAGTGCTCGAAGTGCGGTTACGATCTCCGCTGGGTCAAGCCGGAGGTGCATGTGGTGTGCCCGGAATGCGGTGCCGATCTGAAAGCTCCGCGGGCCGTGCGTTTCGCTGACCACCAGCGAAGGCCGCGGCTCATTCTGATTGGTTCGCTGATCTTGCTGGCCGCGGTGGCCGTGCCCACCGGCCTGAGAATCACGGCAGGCCTATCCCGGCCTCCGTCACGAGCGACCACGCCGACGAGGGTGCTTGTCGCCAGTCTGGCCACGAGCGCGGGTCAGCCCTGGGACTGGAACGAGCTCAACCGCCGTCTGGCCGCCGGCCAGATGACGGGCCAGGATGTTGTTGGCGCGATCGATCAGTTGATCAACCACCTGACGACAAAGGCCAACGCCGGACGTGAGCCACTGCACTGGTCGGGGAGTTTTGTCGCGAACGCCGACCAGGCCGGCCTGATTTTGAACGAGCAGTTCGGGCGTCTGGCGATCGCCTTCCACGGACCGGCGCCGAAGGTCTCGGCTCACACCCGGGTTCGGCAGGGAAAGCCGCTCGCATTCACGGTTCAGTGCGACGGTCCATGGAACCTCGCGGGATGGAGGATGATATGGGCGATCCGGAGGGTGACGCTCGATGCTGGTCGCGAGCTGGCCGTCCTTGACCCGGCTCGACCGGAAGGAGGACCTGTTATTCCGGAGTTGCTCAGCGGGACCGGGGATTGGCCGATCCATGGCCGAATGCTGCTAGATGCCCCAGTTGGAAAGCACACCCTGACCTTCGACATGGACATGGGTCTGGTCGCGGAATCCGTGCCTTTCAGAACGGCCAGCGAGAGGCCTGGCCAGGCTGACCGCTGGCCGAAGCCGCGCTGCAAATGGAGCAGGTCGGTCACAGTGAATGTAGAGGTCATCGGTCCGGGCGGGACGGCCGTCGAACTGGTGACCGATGCCAAGCTCGACCCGGCCCAGAAGGACCATTTGACGGCCACGGGGGTGGTGTACCCGCTGTCGGAGCAAGCGTGCACGCTTGATCTGACGTTCACGGCAAAGGATCTCCGTGTTCCGCTTGCCTTCAAGGTAACGGTTCGTGCCCGAGGCCAGGATTTTCCTTGCCAGCCGATCAAAGTGGATACCCAGGATAGAGACGGCACCTGGAAGTACCGACAGGCCGTCCGAACGCTTCCGCGGGATATCAACACGGTCGATCTGATTCTGGCTCCCGACGCCGAGCTTGTCGGCGACGCGCCGGGCTTTGACCGGATCTGGGGCAAGGACATTGTTCTCCGGGATGTACGGTTGCAGCGCGAGGACCTGGAGGATCCCGGGGTCCCAGCTTCGTCTTCCCCCAGCAGCGCCGCTTTCGGGTCGTTCTGAAGACCGGCACCCGCAGCGATTGCTTTCATTTCTCGAACGGGGGGCCTATAATCCATACCGACCTGAGGGCAGCGGGGCCAATGGACGGGTCCTGCGCCAGGTAGCCTGAACTCGCGCCGGACAAGGAGGCCCGCGATGAGACGAAATCCCCTCTTCCTTCTAGGTTTGGCTGCGCTACTGTGCATGGGCAATGGCTGCCCGATCTCGATATCGCCGGACACGACCAGCGTACGGCTGGTGAACAACACGGCGTTTCCCGTGGAAGTGCGGCTCTATTATGCCGCCCAGCAGAACATCCTGGAGAGTCTGCTCGAGGCGATCGGCACGGAGTACGAGGCGACCATTGCACCGGGCACGACGGCGTCGTTCTCCCGCGACTGTGAGGAGCTGCAGGCGATCTTCATCGAGAACGCCAAGCTGGTTGTCGTTGGGGATGTTGGCCCCAGCACGGACACTGATGTCTATCGGGACGGCACGGACTTCGGCTGCGGCGACACGCTGACCTTTACGTTCACCCAGCCGGCGCTGCCGACCGAGATCAACGTGTCTTTCAGCAACTGAGGCGGAGAGCTATTCTCCGGCCGTGAGCTCAGTCAGCGATTCCAGGAGTTGGACGCGAACCGCATCAGCCTTCGAGCGGTCTTTGGGCGAGTGCCAGTTCAGGTTGTTCACGCCGGTCGCGTTGAGTACTTCGTCGGCCGCGTGGGTCGCGAGCGATCGGGCCTTGGCCAGTGCGGAGCTGCTCCTGCCGGCAGCCTCCCCGCGGCCGGTGGCGGCGCGCAGCATGACGAAGTACTCGTAGTCCTCGGCACTCTCACGAATCGCCTCCATCTGCTTGGCGGCGGTCACCGAACGATCATCGAGGAACAAGGGTGTATAGGGTCCACTTGTCGCCAGGTACTCGTTCCACGACGATGTGCCGCTGCTGTCGCCGAACGCCCAGAAGAAGGAGCCGGTTGCCCCGATCTTCCAGCAATGCCAGGCCTGGAGCCGGTAGTACGAGTACGGATCGAGCAGCCGGGCTGGCCCGGAGCACGAGTAGAGCTGCAGCGTACGGCCGCGATCGCGCTGGCCGAGGTAGAATGCCTCGAACTCCTTGCTGTGGGCAAGCCACATGGGCCGGTTCGGGCAGAGGACGTGGCAGAGTTCGAACATCTCCGACCGGCCGTCGCTCGGCTTAGCGTAGATCGGGTCCTCCCAGATCAGGACCTTGGGATTGGCCGCCCGGATGGCCCTAGCCCACGGGATGATGACATCGTCGTGTTCATGGGCCCGAGGCTCATCGACCAGCAGCAGCCCGAAGCGATCGGGCTCGATCCCGCGTGTCTTGAGGTGGTCTACCCAAGCCGAGATCCATGCCCCGACGCGCTGATTGAACGATTCGCTGCCCATGGGGACGCCCAGGAAGTTGTCGCCCACCGAGGCGAACACGAAGTAGGCCTGGGCGTCCGGCCACTGATTGAGCCATGCATCGAACCGCCGGGTGTCGAGTTGGGCCTTCGGCGGGCTGTCATTCGTGAAGGTGACCTGCATGATCGAGGCGGAAGTTGCCCAGGGGGCGTTGACGAACCGGCTCCGCAGATGCTCGACCAGGGCCTGGTGATTGGTGGGGGTCATGCCGTACATGCTCTCCTGGTCGGTGTAGTCCCATCCGCCGACCCAGAGCGTGGTCCTGGGGGGAAGGGTCATGGAATAGACCTTGAGTCGCACGGGCAGGCTAAGCGGCTTGATGCTGTCCGCCTCGATGATCACATGGCCGGCGTGCTCGCCTGGAAGAAGATCGAGGGCATGGAAGGTCAGCCACACCTGTCGCACCAGACCCGGGACGACCTCGATTGTCCAGCCCTGGTCTGTCCGGGCCGCATGCGGCAGTGCCGCGGTGACCGGTTGTCCGGAAACCGTGTCTGTCCAGGGAACCTCGTGGACCGTGATCCAGGGGGGAGCTGGTGAGTTGGGGAGGTCCTTGAAGCGGACCGAGACCTTGACCGGTGCGTCCGTCGTGTTGGCGAGGTTGAAGGCGGCCGAACGGTACTCGCCGCCCATGGTGTGCACTTCGATTCGTCCGGGGGTGGCGACCGGCGGCTGGAAGGGATCTGTCGGGTCGTAGGGCTGGACGACCCAAGCTGACAGTCCGCCGTGCCCCAGCGCCCTCCAGAGTGACGCTTGGACAGCGAAGAGGTTTGCGTGGATTGGGTTGAAGGGCAGAACCGCTCGGAACGACTCGTGATCCAAGGGCTTGGCGCTTGCGAGCAGATCTTGGGCCAATCCATTCAGCCGGCCGAGCAAAGGGGCCTTGGCGGCCTCGTCCAGTTTGGCGGTCTGAATGGCCTGTTTCAGGCCGTGCACGTCGCGGTCGAAACGCCGGCGGATACCGGGCTTAACCCGCACTCGACTGCACCAAGTCTTGAGATCGCCGACCGGCGTGCCGGCGGGCCTGGTCTGGAGTAGAGCATCGTCCCCGCGCAGGATTTCCACCTCATCGCAGAAGAGGTACGGTCCCGTGGGCATCGCCACGAATCGCACATATCGCCCGCGGGTGGTCAGTTTCGTGGTGCTGAACTGCCGCACGGCGTATCCCGCCGGCATGGTTCCCGGCGTTTCATCGAGTTCGACCAGATCGCCGGCCTGACGGTAGTCCTTTCCGTCATCGCTGACGTGGACATGGATGCCCGCCGGCCAGAGTACCCCAGCGACGCCTGCCGCGGTGCGGAAAGAGGCGCCGCCGATGGGCTGGATCTTGCCGAGATCCATCGTGATCGTCACATAGGCGGCCGACTGCCAACCGACGGTGCTCTTCTGCGTCCAGAAGTACCCCTCGGTGAGACGGCCGTCGGTGAGTTGTGTCACATCGCCCGGGTCGGTGCAGTGTTCGTATGACGGTGCCACCGACATGACGTACTTGGCAGCTCGGGCGAGGTTACGGTCGGCGGGCTCATCGGCCTGTGCCGGCGCAGCGATGAAGGCCATAGCAGCCAGGGTCGCGATCAATGCAGCACCGCGCAATTGTCGTGATATCGTTGAACGAGACATGAGGATCACCTCCGATAGATGGACTCGGCCCACAATAGGCTCGCAGGTGCGGTTGTGTCAATCGGCGGAGAGGGTGTCAGAGCCGCGATCGTCTCGGCGCGCCTCGAACAGAACATCAGCCCGCTGGAAGCGTGACAATAGAACAAGGGAGAGGGGTCGGTGGTCGCGGTAGACCGGCGTCGAACGACCGACCTATGGGTCCGCCTGCGGCGGAAAAAGCCGCTGAAGGAGCTCACATGGAAACCGGATCAACGGGCGAGGCTTGACGGGATGTGCTATGATGCGGCCGTCTGTGATGGCAGTTTCATTCCATTCGGGCGCGAGGTGAAGCGATGAAGGCGTGTCTTGACGAATATCGGCATCGACGAGTCGTTGTGGTTGCGGAGGTCATATCGGCATTCTGCTTGACAGTGCTCGGCGCGTTCGCCGATACCGCGACTCGGCAGGACGGCGGATGGTGGGTCGTCGAGAACACACGGCTGCGTCTGAATCTCGATCCGAGAGAGGGCACGCTCAGTGTCCTCGACAAGGGCAGCGGGCACGAATGGCGGCAGGCGAGAATCGAGAAGCGGTCGGGCAAACCGTTCTTCAAGAATGTGCGCGCGGTCAAGGACGGCCTTGCTCTTGAGGGAGTCTTCGGTTGGACGAAGGACAAGGCCAACGTGATGACTGTCACACTGACCATGCCCGACGGCACGGCGGATGTGCGGGTGGAAGCAGACATGGCCGACCGCAAGTCGCGGATAGATTATGCCTTGTTGTTCGAACCGTTTGTGCTCGACACGCCCCAAGCGGTGATGGCCGTCGCGGACTACTCGGACGGCCATCTCTACTCGCTGGATGAGAAGCCGTTCCGACCCAAGTGGCTGGCAGGCGATCGGCTGGACATGCCCTGGGTGGGCATCTGCGATCTCGAACGCGGAATGGGATATGCGATCGTGCTGGAAACGAGCGACGACGCGGTGGTGGAGTCCAAATCATACCAGGTGGGTGAGCGGGAAGTGCATCTTCCGCGTGTGGCCTGGAGGGGGAGCAGGGGGACGTTTGACTACCCGCGTCGATTGCTCTATCGATTCACCTCCAAGGGCGGGTACGTCGCCTTGGCCAAGGGTTATCGTGAATATGCCCGCACGCAGGGGTTGCTGGTGACACTGGCAGAGAAGCGGAAGAAGAACCCGAACGTGGGCCGCCTGTATGGGGCCGTCGATGTCTGGGGCTGCAACGACAAGCGTGAGCGGGATTACGCCAGCGAGTTCAAAGCCGCCGGCGTAGACCGGATCATCCTGCATGGGACGCCGTCGCGTGAACGCATGCTGGCCGCCAACGAGATGGGCTACGTTACCAGCGAGTACGACAACTACACTGATATTGAGCCGATCGAGGCCGGCAAGCAGCCCGATTCTCATCACGACCTGCTTCCGGACCGGGCGGTGCTCAAGGCCGACGGCGAACGGATGAAGGCGTGGCTGACGTACGACAAGAAGACACAGTTCATGAAGCGGTGTCCGTCGTTCTGGGTTCCGACGGCCAAGCGGGTCATCCCGAAGGTGCTGCAGAAGCACCCCTTCCTCGGCCGTTTCATCGACGTAACCACGGCCGAGGCGTTGTACGAGTGCTACGACACCAACCACCCGCTGGCCAAGGCCGACAAGCGACGGTGCGGCGAGGAATTGCTTGCGTACGTGGGATCGCTTGGACTCGTGGTCGGCGGTGAGCACGGCATCTGGTGGGGTGTACCGCATTTGGACTACATCGAAGGAATGATGAGCAGCAACCTGTTCGCCTGGCCGGCCGGTCATCTGATCCGTCCGAAAAGCCGCGCGGAGAAGTTCAGCGGGCCGTACGGCTGCGCCACGTGGGAAGAGTGGGTCAAGTGGAGCGGGCCCGACTGCCGCGTGCCGCTGTGGGAGCTGGTCTTCCACGACTGCGTGGTTTCGACCTGGTACTGGGGCGACACGAACGACTGGCTGATGGCCGTCGATCCGCGGGACGCTGAGCGCAAGGATGCGTTCAACATTCTGTACGGCACTATCCCGATGCTGTGGGCGAACAAGGAGGGCTCGTGGGAAGTCAACCGTGAGCTTTTCCTGCGAAGCTGCCGGAACACGACCTGGCTGCACCGGGCCGTGGCGGAGGCCGAGCTGGTCGATCATGTGTTCGTCACCGCGGACCGGGCGGTGCAGCGGACGCGGTTCTCCGATGGAACGGAGGTGGTGGTCAACTTCGGGAAGGAAGCTCGCGAGGTGGAGCTGGCGGAAAAGAAGTACCAGCTGCCTCAGTTTGGTTTCGCCGCGAAGGGACCGCAGATTGAGCAGTCGTGTACGCTGATCGACGGCAAGCCGGTGACCACGATCGAGTCGCCGGCGTTCCGCTGGTCAGGCAAGTAGCGGGGTGCACTACCTTGACGGGATAGTCGAGCCGCGCCACACTCCGCCCATCGAGTGAATGCCAAACCTCTTGATGGAGTAGGTCTATGATCGCACTGACCGGCCTGGTGTGCAGTCTTCTGATGGCGGGGCAGGGTGAGACCGCGAGTGCAATTCAGAGTTGGCTCAGCCGCGAGCATGCCCGGGTCGTCTGGCAGATCGGGCAGTTCGACGGGCGGAGCGCCGAGTTCGGGCTGGCTCTCGACCAGGCCCAGCAGTTTGCCAGGCGGTTCGGCGAGAAGGTGACCTTCGAGGTCGGCAGGAACCCGCCGGGCGACTTCCCGTTCATTCATCCGAGCGAAAAGGATATTTCCTGGGGCGGCCGGCCGGTGATTCCGTTCACAATTCGTTTCGCGATGCCCGAGGACGCGAAGGGCCCGCATGTCCTGCTGCTGGCCCTGACCGACACGCACGAGCAGTTGGCCTCGACCATAGAGGTTGCCCTGAATGGCGGGAAGGTGTGGAAGCAGAGAATGCCGCTGGGGCGAGGCCGGGCTTTCTATGGTGATCCGCAGGGCACACCACGCCTGTTTCTGGTTCCGCTTCCGACAGCCCAGTTGCGTCGAGGGACGAGCGAGCTGGTGTTGACCCTTCGGGGTGGCAGCTGGGTGAGCTATGATGGCCTGGCCTTGCTCGCCTGGCCGCGAGCGGCGTGGGACCCGCCCGCGCCTACGGAGGTTCCGGCCGGAGTCCGGACGATCGCGCCGGACCAATTCACCGCGGAAAACGGTCTGGCCATACCGGAGCAGGACGGGCTGCGCGCCGTTCTGCTGCCCGAGGGTGTGCTGGTATCCGAGGGCTTGGCTCTCACGGCCGCCTTCTATCTGGAGTTCGCGATTCGGCCGCAATCGGGCAAGAGCGTGATCTCCCAC
>JAGNEZ010000069.1 GCA_018003015.1 Phycisphaerae bacterium
TATAGCCCTGCGGTTCGCGAACCTCACCGCCGGTGAACTCCGGGAGCAACGGCCGCCGGGCACGATTCGCCCGGCCGGGCCGTGCAATTCGGCACCTTCGTGCTGGCTTTTATGCAACTGGGGGGTTACCTTGCCTTGGGAAAGCCTGCTGACAGGCAAGAGAGGCCTAGCGGTCCGAGGTTTCTCACGGCAATAGCCTCTCCTGTCACGGCGGGCGAAAGCACTTAGGAAATCACGCTCCTCGTGGTGGGGAGTTGCCATTCTGC
Organism: Phycisphaerae bacterium; assembly: GCA_018003015.1. Lineage (NCBI taxonomy): Bacteria > Pseudomonadati > Planctomycetota > Phycisphaerae > Phycisphaerae bacterium. The sequence continues at coordinate 267 of JAGNEZ010000069.1, forward strand.
GTCCCTCAGTGTCGCTGGTACCAACCTCCTGACGTGCCGCCATCGACAGCGAGCGGTAACGGATCCTGCAGGTCGAATTGACCACACTCACGCTCCTGTACTATCTCTTCGTCAGGTGATAATCCGCGAAGTCCAGGACCCGTTCACAGTCAAATGTTTCGAGGGAATGCCCGCCCGCGCGAATATGATAGCCCACGTCGGACTTGATGATCGCCTGTCCCACAGGTGGAGGAGTATCCGACTCAAGCCCCTTCTTTCCCAGAAGTCGATACACCGCGCTGGCGTGGTAGGCCGAGAGGTACTCGCCGCGCGGGTCTGCCCAGGTGTCCTCGACGCCGCTCATGACATAAAGCGGCCGCGGCGCGATGCAGGCCAGCAACATGTGTTGATCCACCGGCAGATCATCTTCGTGATTGGCGAATTTCAATGCGTTGCGACAGAGCCAGTAGGGAAACCGCGTCACCATTTTCTCAAGCGTCTCGCCGCACTTGCGGCGCCAAAGAGCCGCGCCGCCATGGCCGGATTCGGCCGCGACGACCATCGCGAAACGCGGGTCCCGGGCCGCGGCCCACAGGGCAGCCTTGCCGCACTTGGAGTGCCCCATGATCGCCACCCTCGAGGCATCGACGTCGTGGTCCGAGGCGAGGTAATCCAGCACCCGAGACGCGCTCCAGGCGACTGTCGCGATCCCCCCCCATTCGTGCGCTTTGGGGAAGCTCTGGCCCTGGCTGTAGAACAGCCGTTGGACGCTGTTGAGGAAGTCCACTTCGTTGTGCCCGACGAGATCCGCTTGGTACACCACCACGAATCCGAAGCCGCGTTTGACGAACTCGCCAATCGGCCACCCGTTACGCAGAATCCCTTGCTCAGTGGGGTGGGCGGTGAAACCGTTACTGCGGGTGTTGTCGAAACTGAGTATCAGGAAGACGGGGGCGGGTTTGGCGGGTTCATTCGGGGTGAACACCAGAATCAGCAGTTGGGCTCTTCCTTTGGTGTTCTCGAAGGCGATGCGGACGTCCTTGCGGGTGGCGGTGCCGCCCAGGAATTGGCGGTCCGTCTTGACCACCTCGGACGTTATCTTGAGCGGCGACTGGGGTGTCGGCACAGCCCCATACACCAGGCTAGCGAACATTGAGATGATCTGGGGGCGGCGGGTACCGAGCCACTCCTCGGGAGTGGCGATCGCCTTGCCTTCCGACGACACAAGCAGCGGCGGCAGGTCATAGGGAGGGACCTTGCTTTCATCGTAGATCACGTCCTTGTCGGCTTCCTTGGGCTCGCGCGCGGAGAGCGGGTTGATTACCAGTAGAACCATGGGAAAGGCCAACAGAAATGGTCTGATGGTCATTCTCGAACCTCCGTGCGGGACTGCTCGGCAAATCCTACTCTCCACGTCACGCTCCTGGTTGCCGAAGGCACGATGCGAACCGCGGCGGTATCCCGCCCAGCGACGATTTCCGCCTTCTCGCCCTGGAATTCGGCGGACTGGAGCCGGAATGTTCCCGGCAGGTGGACCGTTAGCACGTACGGGTCGCCAACAACGACGGTGCTCCTGCCAGACAGGGTCTTGCTGTCAGCGTCCCAGCGTTCGTCGAGCAGGTCGACGCCACCTTGTGAGATGTGTCGGGTCGTGGAAATGACCCAGGGATGGGCCCTCGCCTCATGAATGGCAAAGACCTGCAGAGCGTTGCCCGGACCCTGTGCGGGAGCCTTGAACGAGCCTTTGCACTGGCCCAGGAACGTCTGCGTCCAGAACTCGAAGACGAGGTAATCGAGGCTGGGGTCGAGTCCAAGGTCGGCGAACGCGACTTCGGCGGCCGGCGTGCCGGGGCGGTCCCACTTCAGGTCCTGTCTGCGCCAATTGAACTGAGCGAGCACCGACCAATGGTCGAACGGCCGGTCGATCTCGAGCAGCCACCATGGAGCTTCGCCGCCCCGCAGGCCGGCATCGTAATTCCCCTCTCCACGTTCGGTGTAGTCGTAGACCTGTCCGGGAACCGTGAAGAGGATCGGGGCGCTGCGTTTCAAGCCCTCCAGGTTCCGGTCGTCGCGGTAGGCCTCGACCTTGTCGCTCACCATGAGCACACCTCCGGCCATGGAAACGACGCAGGGCTGGTCGATCGTGTCGGCCATGGCCTCGCCGGAGGCAAAGATCTTCATGCTCGTCTTCGGCTTAAGCCACTCGGCCGTGATGTCACAGTGGTCCGGGTCGTTGCGCCAGACTACGCCGTTCCAGGAATTGAAGCGCTGGAACTCCGCCGGACCGAATCCGTCGCTGCCCAGGCGGCAGCCGTCTACCAGCCCGATCGAACTGAGCCCCGGACGCACGCCCCAGCAGGTCAGGATGTAGGTGTCCGGCCCGAGTTCCTCGCGCGCCGCGATGTCCCAGTCGCGCAACGATTGCTCCGGGGTGAGGCCGGTTTTCTTGAAATGCTCGGCGCACTGTTGATTCTTGTAGGCGTAGAGCAGGTCGCCCGCCCCGTCGATCTTGACGTAGGCCCAGCCCTGTCTTCTCAGCTCGCGATAAGTTCGGCGGCCCATCTGGTCGATCGCTTCCTTGTTCGCAGTGTTGAGCAGATAGAATCCCTGATCCATATACAAGGAACCGTCGGGTTTCTTGACGAACCATTCCGGATGTTGCTTGCCGATGTCGGCGACGTGCGGGTCGCTGGGTCGGTGGACGCGGTGGACCCAGATGCCGGGCTTCATGCCGATCGATCGGATCCTGTCAATCGCGTACTTGGGGCCACCTGGGAACTTGTCGTTCCACGTCAGCCAGTTCTCCGGGCAACTGCCGTTACCGACCTGATAGGTGTCGTCGAGCTGAATGTAGTTGTAGCCAAAGTCGGCGAGATGCTTTTCGGCGAACACCTCGGTCAACTCGTCGAGTGTCTTCTGAGTGAAGTCGTACTTGTACGCCCACCAGGTGCAGTAGCCGGTGACGGAATCCCTCCAAGGTCGATAAGTCCATGGCTGGAAGTTCGCGAAGCCCTTGTGCTTCTGGAAAAACCGGGGCCGGAACGTCAGTTCCACGGAGGCGCCTCGGCTCTGCCAGGTGAATCGAGTTCGCTCTTGCTCTGATTCCCTGGGTCGAATACGCGTGGCCCCGTCATCCGGGCCGATCAGAACCCAGTCCCAGCGGCGATCGTAGACGGCGTTGTTACGCAGATTGCGGCTCAGGCCGACGCTGTTCCTGACGAGCGGAAAGCGTTTCTGGGCCTCGCCAGGAGTCTCCGCCGGGAACGCCTCGTCACTGGCGATGACGAGGCCGCTCAACACAAGCCTGACCCCCGTTCGGGCTGTGGTAGGCAGGAATCTCAGCCGCTGCTCGACTTTGTCGCCCGAGGTATCCGAACGCTCCAACTTGAGTTCATCGCTGGCCACGACGTTTCCCTGGCCGTCCTCCTCGCGAATGGTACAGTCGAGAACGACGACACCGTGATAGCGAAGACGCAGTTGCCCCTGCCCTGCGTCCCACTCGACCGCCGCGGGAGCGTTGGGTGGCGGAGTGACCTCGACAGCGGTCACCGTCCCGGCCAGCACGGCCACAAGGCCGGCCGCACAAGCCAATCGCACTGCGGCAAACCGGGGCATCGACCCGACTGATGCGACGTCTGTTCCTATCGGCATGGGGCACCTTTCAGCGTATGCATCTCCCCCCGAAAGGCACTGGGGCCGGGCACGTACCACGTTCCGGTGTCGCGGGACCGCCAGGCGCAGCAGTGGCGGCGACGAAAGACCTGCCAGGCAGGAAGACGCACGGCGCCCAAAGGCTCAAGTCGGCAATCGACGTGTGGACAGGAATGTTCATTCAGGCCGGGCCTCCGTCGCCTTTCCCGGGTTTTCCACACTTGCGCTCAGGCCGCTGTAGACGATCTTGATCAACCGGTCGGCCAGGTCATGGGTATTGGGGACCTGCTGGCGGGCGACGATCTGAATCAGCCGTTCGCCGGGGACGATCCGGAAATCGGTGCTGGCGTAGCCGCCCCACGAATACTGCACCGCCTTGCGTTGGTTGCCGTCGGATCCCAGCGCCACTTCGTCGATGCCGAAACCGAGGCCGAACTGGAAGGAGCCGCCGACACGCTTGAGTTGGTCGGTGAACATCATCCTGATCGTGTCGTCCTTCAGCAGTCGCCGGCCTTTGAATTGTCCGCCGTCCACCAGCATCTGGCAGAAGTTCGCATAGTCGCCCACCGTCGACACCAGGCCTCCACCGCCGGACAGGAACTCGAATCCGTCGTTGAACGGACTTGTGCGAGCCTTGTCTACAACCACGAACTTGCCGTCCCGGAGGGCATGGCAGGAAGTGAACCGGGCACGCTTCTCCTTCGGCACCGAGAAACCCGTATCCACCATCTCCAAGGGCTCGAGAACCGCCTGGCGCAGGAATTCATCCAGCGGCCGGCCGGACCAGACTTCAATCAGGCGGCCCAGCAGATCCGTGTTGAAGCCGTAAGTGAACCGCTCGCCGGGGTGATGCAAGGCAGGAACCCGAGCCAAGGCCTCCGCGGCCTTCGCGATCGTCATCCGCGGAGGGAACATCTCCAGGGGCCCCCAGTAGCGCAGCCCCTCCCGCTCGTAGGCGCCGCGGACGGCTTCCTCGTCGCCGTAGCTGTACCCGGTGCTGTGGCGCAGGACATCGCGGATTGTGATCGGACGCCTGGGCGCAACTCGCTCCTCGGTGCCGCCGGTTTTCTGGAGCACGGTGGCTTTCGAGAACACCGGGATGTAACGGGCTACCGGATCATCCAGCTTGAACCGGCCTTCTTCGTATAACCTCATCGCGGCCACTGTCACAACTGGCTTGGACATGGAGTAGAAGCGGAGGATCGAGTCGCTTCTGAGCGGCGTTTTGTCCTCGACGTCGCTGAAGCCAGCGGCCTCGGAGTAGAGAACCCGTCCGTCCTTCACCACCAGGTGCACCACGCCCGCGGCCTGACCATCATCCACCGCGCGATGCAGCGCCGCCTTAGCTCGCGACAGTGCTTCCTGGTTGATGTCCGCAGCGAGAGCATCGGCGACCGCCGCGAGCAGTAGAACGACACAGCACAGGATTCGATGACTCGACATGGATGCCTCACTCAACCTTCAGCTTCCTCATCAAATTCGTGTCATACAGCCTGGCTGAGAACTCCGCCAGCAGCGCCCGATCCTCAAGCGTGTGCACCCAGGAGACCAAGCCTCGTGATCCTCGATCTACCGCCCGTCTTGCTCTTGTCCACCATCTGGCTCCTTTTGAGTGAAACCGGTCTCGGCGGACTCGGCAACGCGGAACGGTGCCTACTTCTCGGCCTTCAGGTGCTTGTCGAACCAGGCGATCTCGAGCTTCATGACTTCGTCCAGAAGTTCCCCCGAATACACATCGTAGTGCTTCTTTCCGGGGAGCACGTGGTGCTCCGTCGGGACGCCGCTCTTCTTGAGAATTTCGTAGACCCGGCCGGAGTTCTCCTCGATCTTGAAGTAGTTCTCCAGCTTGGCGTCGATCAGCAGCGTGGGCACCTTGACTCGGTCGGCGTACTGGCCGGGACGGAACAGGGCGATGCGCTCGGGATGGGGTGTCCCCTGCAATCCGCCCGGCGAGCCACCGCCCTGAGGCACGGGGTCAACGAGCCCTCGGGCACGGTCGGACTTCTGCTTGTAGACGTCGAGCAGGCCCGCCGGGAATCGTTGGGCCCAATCATCGGGCATGGAACCGACTTGGGCCACCACGCAGACGATGCGACGGTCGTGCGCCGCCCGGTAGATCGCATGCCCGCCGCCGAAACTCGTCCCCCAGATGCCGATCCGGTCCTTGTCCACCAGCGGCTCACCGTACACATACGACACCGCGGCATCGATGTCGTGCTGTTGGTCGATCGGATCGACCAACTCGCGGACGGCCTGGGCCGTGACGGTCACTGTGCCATCCTTGCCTGGTGTGGGCATCTCTCCCCGAACCACGAGCCGGCTGTCGCTATCGCCCCAACCACGATAGTCGTAGTTGATCACCACGTAGCCAGCGTCCGCGAACCGCGGAGCAATCCCGGTGCCCATCAAGAAAGCCTTCGTTCCGCCCCAACCGTTGCAGAGTATGATCGCCGGGAGCCTCTTTCCTTTCTCGCGATCCTTCGGGTAGAGCAGAACGCCGGACAGCCGTGTGCCGTCGCTCCAGACGGAGATGTCCCGTTGGAGCACGTTTGGGAAGCCTTCGACGGTCGTCTCTTCGTGTGTCGTGGCGGCGCGCTCGCGCAACAGACCGGCCACCTCGGGACGCGCCTTCTTGATCACGGCGAGATCTAGTTCGAGTCCCACCAGATCGGCGATGGATTTGAAGGTCTCTTCGAGCTGCGGGCTCCATTCGGCAGACACCACATCCAGAGAGGTTTCGCCACGCTCGTTCTTGGCGCTGACGGATGCACCCTTGTCGAGCAGCAACTCCACGAGTTCCTTGTTCGCAAAGAACGCAGCAATGTGCAGCGCCGTGTTGCCGTCGCGGTTCGCGAGGGATACGTCCGCGCCTTTTTCCAGCAGCAACTTCGCCACACCGGTTTGCCCGAAGACGGCAGCCGTATTCAGCGGCGTCGAACCGCTGTCCGATTGTCTTGCATTGACCGGTGTGCCTGCGGCCAAGAGTCGTGCCACCGCATCGCGATTCCCCTCCGCCACGGCCGACCAGACGTCAACCGTCGCCGAGGCATTTCTCGCCGGCTGTAGGCGAGCCTGCGCGGCGGCATCCAGCTTCGCCCCCTCGGTCAGGCAATACAGCTTGGAGGCCGTCCGAATCAACAGCCTGTCCCGGACGACGGCGGGACTGGCCAGGCAGAGTTCGCCGAGAGGGTTCCTTTCGAGGATTTCAAACGCCGGCCCCGCCTTGAGGACGTACGTCAATCCATCTTCGCTCAGGAAGAACAAACGCCCGCCGCAGGCCCAGGGAGACGCCGTGAATGAACCCGATGGCGAAAAACGCTGTTTCCCGTAGACCTCCTTGCCGGTCTTCGCGTCGTGGCAGGTCAGGAAGCCTCGGTCGTACAGCGTGTACAAGTAGTCGCCGTACACGAGTTGCGACGGGTTGTACGACGACGATTGGCCCTGGTACCAGGCGATGAACGAGCTCTTCTCAAAATCTCCACCCGGCGCGATGTTGCCGGCCGCTCCCGTCCGCACCGCAAAGGTCGGTCGGTGTGCGTCGCCCACGTAGCCCGACGCGATGTAGCACAAGCCGTGTGCGGCAAACGGCGACGGAATCACCAGGCTCGACATGCGCCCGTCAAACTCCCAGAGCAGCTTGCCATCGAGCGAGTAGCTGCGGTTTCGCTTGCTGCCGGCCACAACGATCTCGGTCCGGAGTTCATTCTTCCAGACAAAAGGGGTGGCCCACGAGTGCGTCTCCTCGCGGAGCGTGCGCCAGCGCTCACTGCCCGTCCGCGCATCGAACGCGGCAATCCAGGAACTCTCCAGGTTGTCGTACACCACGATCACCTGCCCGTCATGAACCACCGGCGAAGCCGCCGCACCGTAGTTGTACAAAGTCCTCCTTGGCTCAATTCTCTGCGACCACACCGGGTCCCCACTCAATTCGTAGCAGTAGAGGCCCAGATCGCCGAACAGGACGTACAGCCGTTGGCCGTCCGTCGTCGGCGTTTCCGACGCGTAGGTGTTTTTGGGATGACGCGGCACCTTCGGCTCGCCGGTATGGGCCTCGTGTTTCCAGAGTTGTTGGCCCGAGTCCAGATCGAGGCAATAGACCAGCCAGTGGTGAATCCCCTTGGCTGGATCGCGCACACCCTCGCCCTGATACAGCCCTTTCTTGGGTGTGATGCCTTCTTTCTCACTGTCGACGGCCGTCAGGAAGACCCGGTTGCCCCAGACGATCGGGGAGGACCAGCCCCGGCCCGGCACGTCCGCCACCCACTTGACGTTCTCGGTGTTCGTCCATTTCGTTGGCAGGCCCGCGTGATCCGGTGCTACGCCGTCCGCGTTCGGGCCGCGGAACCGGGGCCAGCCATCCTCTCCTCGAGCGGCGGCGGACAGCCCCGCAACCAGCAGAACACCCACAACAAGAAAACGTCGCATCATTATCGACCCCTCGGGCAGGGATTGCGTGTCCATCACCTCTTCTCCAAGACCTTCACGTCCGTCCTCGCCTGCGATGGCCACGAAATCTCACACCGCCGGCACTCACATCCCTTCTGCGCGCTCGCGCAACAGCCTGGCGACCTTGGGCCGCGCCTCCCGGATCCGGGGAAGGTCGATCTGCATGCCGATCATGTCGGCGATGGACGTGTAGGCCTCCTCCAACTCGCGGCTCCAGTCGCTGGCAACAAGGTCGAGGGGCGTTTCGCCCCGCCCGTTTTGCACACGAACGGGGGCACCGTGCTTGAGAAGCAGTTCCACGACGTCCAGATGGGCAAAGAACGAGGCGAGGTGCAAGGCGGTGTTGCCGTCGTTGTTGGCGATGGAGACGTCCGCCCCTTTCTCGATCAGGAACGCGGCGACCTTGGCCTGACCGAAGAGTGCGGCCGTGTTCAGCGGTGTGGCTCCCCCCTGCGGTTCTCGTGCATTGACCGAAGTGCCCGCGGCCAGATACTGCCTCATGGCATCGAGCTTCCCCTCGCGTGCCGCCGTCCAGATGTCCGCGGTGTAGGCCCCCTCGATCCTCAGCTTCTTGATCGCGTCGGTGTCGAAGAGCCGGGAGGAGAACTCTGCCAGCAAGTCACGGTCCTCGGGGGTGTAGGTGGTGTCGCCGCGAAGGATCTTGATATTGGCGTCCACATCCTCCTTCAGACGCATGCCGATGTTCAGGATGTGAACGCGCTGGTCGTCGAGCACGTGGTGGATGGCGGCGGCGGACAGCTGCTCCAGTCGCCGCTTGTCGAATCCTGGCACGACATACCCCGACCAGGCCCCGAGCATCCCCGCGCCGAGCACCTTCATGGCCACGATGCCCATGCCGAGTTCGTGGGCTTTGGCCAGGCAGGCGTCGCGGAGGGTGGTCAGGCGGGCCGTCCAGATCTGATCATGGCCCCGGGGGATGTAGCCGTAGGACAGCATGCACACATCGAAGCCACCCGATGCGATTAGAGCGAGCGCCTTGTCGAAGTAGCCGTGGGCGGAGAATCCGACAAACCGGGTCACGCGCTCGTCGCGGAGCTTTATCAGTTCGGCGTGGACCTTCATCGCCTGCGGGACGCTCATTTGTTCCAGCCCCGGTGTGCCGTGAATGAGAAGGATATCCAGGTAGTCCGTCTGCAGCGTTTTGAGGGACTTCTCCACGGACTTCCGGACCTGCTCCGGTTTGGTGCTCTCGACCTTTGTGACCAGGCACACGTCACGGCGCCGATCCTTGAGCGCCTCGCCGAGGATCGTCTCACTCTCCATGTACACGGGCGACGTGTCGAAGTAGCGCACGCCCTGGTCCCAGGCGTAGCGGACCAGCTCCACGCGCTGTTGGGTCGTCAGAGGATTGAGCCATGTGGCAGGCAGGGCCGCGCCGCCGTAGCCGAGGAGGGGCAGTTTCAGGCCGGTTTTGCCGAGACTGCGAGCGGGAATGGTCTCGGCCTGCTCGCTCTTATTCTCTTGGGGCGCGGCCGCAGCAGCGATGCCTGCGGAAACCGCCACGGTGGCGGCCGCTTGCGTCGCCTTTTTCAGGAAGTCGCGCCGGCCGAGTTGTTCGCGGTGTGTCTTCATGGTGTCCCTTTCTTGAGATGCTCGTCGAACCAGTCGAGAGCCAGTTGCTGCGCTTCCTGACGTTTCTGGGAACGGATTTCGGTGTGTCCGACCCCTTCGACTGTGACGAGTTTCTTGACGCCCGTCGCTCGCTCGTGAGCCGGGATGGAGTGTTCACGGTTCTTCACCACCTCATCGTTCTCGGCAATGATGAACAGCTTGGCCACACGCTCGCAGCGGCCGAGGTCCTCGATGGGCGCGTAGCCGATGAATTTCTCGATCACCGGCGGCCCGGGCAGACCACCGAATGTCTCGCCCGGCTTGGGATACCCGATCTTGCCGCGGGTCCGGGCGGTTCCCTGGCTGAAGGTGTAGTCCCGTATCCAAGGGTCGACCACCCAGCGGTGATCCATGGAAGCGACCTGGGTGACGAACGCCTTCACGCGCGGGTCGCGAGCCGCGACATGGACAACATGGCCGCCCGCGAAGGACGAGCCCCACAACCCGAGACGTTGCGGGTCGCACTGCGGTTCGCCCACTGTCCAGTGGATCACGTTCATGAGGTCGGTCGTTTGGTCGATCGGATCGACTACCCCCCGTACCTCCTTTACCTCGGCCATCAGCCGGCCGTCTTTCGGCTCGGGCTCGCCTCCGGCGGGGATCCATCGGGAATCGCTCTTGCCCCAACCCCGATAGTCGAAGGTCACGATGAGGTAACCGGCCTTGGCGAATGCGATGGCATCGGGGCGCAGGTCCTCCGCCACCCCGCCCCAGCCGTAGGACAAGATGATCGTCGGCAGTTTCCTCTGCTTCGGCTCCTTGGGCGCAAACACCTGCGCGGCCATGCGCGTACCTTCGCTCCGAATATCGGCGGTGCGGAAGGTGATTTCAGCAGGGATCCCGAGCGCGGGTTTGCTGTCATGCGCCGTCAGTGAGCAAGACGGGCTCGCCAACCCGCAGACGGCCGCCGCCAGGAGCATTGGTTTGGATGTGGTCTTCAGCATTCTCATCCGCGTTTGTCCCGCGACTTTCGTCTTCATGGATTCTCTTTCTTCAGCACGGGGCCGCTTCGCCGTGCGGATAGCGATAGTCGGCGGCGGCGTTCGCTGACACGCACTTGGTCGAGCCGTCTTCCAGCCGGTAAACGTAAAGCTGGCCCTTGCCCGTGTTGTTCAGGTGATACACCACCGCCGACTCGCCATTGATCCAACGCGGATAGGCATACCAGAACGGTTTCCCTTCCTCGTTGGCAATCACCTTGGGATTCGTGATCGTGCGCCGCTGCGCGTCGAAATCCGCGATGCACAGCGTGTGTCCGGGCTCGGTGAAATCGTGCCCCTTGAGGAACTCGAAGCAGATCTTCTTCTCGCTGGGGGAGATGCTGGCACGGTGCATCTGGCCCTTGACACTCAGCTCCCACTGGACACGTTCATAGAGCGGCTTGGCGCCTTCCCGGCGGGAAACCAGGAACACGCCCCAGCCTTGCGTCGGGTGGAGGGAGTTCACCAAGATCCGACCGTCCATGAGACACGAGTGCGCCCAGGTGTGAAAGCTCTCGTCGGTGACCGCCACTTCTTCCCCGGGTTTCCCGCTCGCCTTTCCCTGCATCACGTAAAAGCCGCCCGTCCCCTCGTTCTTCCGGTTCCAGATCGGTGTGTTCCGGCCGTCCCGGGTCCAGGTGGGATTGAAATCCGTGCGGGTGCCGTCGGACAGTTGATGGAAACCCGTGCCGTCCACGTTGATGACAAAAATGGCACTCTTCCACTTCACCGTGACGGGATCGTCCTTGAGTCTGCGGAAGCAAACGAGCGTGTCGCCCGTCTTGGACCAGGACGGCTTAAAGTCCCAGTGGCCCGTCGTGAGCGGCTTTCCTTCCGGCTTGCCGATCTCGTTGACGTGGATCTCGCCATCACGGTAGTAGGAAATTCGCGAGGCACGGGCAGGTCCCGCCTCGCCGGCCCGAGCGATGAGCGGCGCGAGCACGGGACCGAAGCTGGCGGAAGCCGCCATGGCCACGGTGGCCCGCGTGGCTCTGGTCAAGAATTCCCGCCGGTCCAGTTGATCGTTGTGTGATTTCATGGCGTCGTGCCTCCAAGGGACATTGTCCGGACTACCCGCCACCGGAGGCCGCATTGTAAGGCGGGACATGCCGTCTGTCCGTGGCGTTTTCGTATCGCTTTGTATCCGTTTGTATCAGTAGGGCCGCCAGGCGCGCGGACGGCCGCGGATCCACCGGAGACTACGCCGGCTCCGGCCACGTTGTTCGCATCCGACAGATCCAACTCAAGTCCCAACTGTAGCCGTTGCGACCGACGGTCAGAAGGCCGTCCAGAGACGTCTCCCCTGACCCGCGCACCGGCGGTCTTGCGGGCCATATCGATTGGAGTATTACGGCGTACCGACGGGCGATGAGCCGTCGACCATGATCGGCTTGCTTCCCGGGCAGGTGATGCCGCGATAGTCGAGCAGCGATCCTTCGAGCCGGCGAAGCTCGACCAGGGCCTTGAGGTGCGTCACCACCGCCTCCACTTCGGACAGCTGGCTGGAAAGCAAATCACGCTGGGTCGCGGCCACCAGAAGCGAGGTGGATTTGCCGACGCGGAACTTCTCCGTCTCGGCGGTGAGTTTGGTTTCCTGCAGACGGCGGGTGGCGGCCGTGGCGCGCACCTGTTCCTGGGCGCGTTTCAGCTCGATGTAGGCCCCGCGGACGTCGACCTCGGCGAGCTGCACGAGGTTGTCCAGCGCCAGTCCGGATTGCTCGCGCGAGACCTTGGCCCGCTGATGCTGGGCCCGGGCGTCGCGATTGAGAAGCGGATACTCGCCACTGAGCCCGATGAGGACGTCGTAGTTGCGATCACCCAGGTGATGGGTGGACTTGCCGAACGAGGTCGAGTAGCCGGTACCGCCCAGGGTAATGAACACGTCCAGCTTGGGCAGCAAACCATTGCGGGTGCGTACCAGCTCGATGTCGTTCTTCTGGATCTGCAGGCGGGCCTGGTTGAGATCCGGCCGCATGCGCATGGCCAGCTCGACGTGCAGGGCCACGTCCTCGAGCGGCGACTCGGGGACAACCGCGAGCGTGGTGAGCTGAACCTGGGGCGTTTCCGGGTAAGCCGTCCGGGGGTTCACCAGCCGCCACAGCTTCAGGCGGGTCGTCTCGAGGGCGCTGTTCGCGTTGATCAATTCCTCGCGACGGAGGGCGACTTCCGCCTCGGCGGCGGCCAGTTCGACCTCGGCGAGCTTCTCGAGCTTGATGCGTTCGCTGGTCTCCTCGTATTGCTGCTGAGCGACGGCCAGCGAGCTGGTCACGATCTCGATCTGACGCTGAGCCAGAACACAGTCCCAGTAGGTCTGCTCGACCTGGGCCACGAGATCCTGGGCAAAGCCGCGGAGTTCATACTGCGAGATGATCGTGTCGAGCCGGGCCTGACGCACGCTGGCCAGGTTCACGCCGAGTCCCGCGCCACGCAACAATGCCTGGGTCGTGGTCAGCTCCGCTCGCGAAGTCCATGAATCGGGATCGTGAACGGCACCCTCGCTCATGGCCGTGGTGCCCCGGAGATCGAGAGTCGTCCCCGTCGGCAGGTAGGTACGGATGCCCGCCTCGGCGTCCATGCCTTCCGACACCTGGGTGGTCGGCGGCAGGGTGAGACGCGACCGATCGTGGGTGATGCCGCCGGACAGCACCGGGTCGAACGCGGCCAACTGCTGCTGCTCGGCGGTCCGCTGAATCGACGGATTGAGCCGCTCGACGGCCAGCGAGCGATTGTTCTCCAGCGAGAGGCAGATCGCGTCCTCCACGGTGATGATCAAGTCCGAAGGCCCGACCGGCGACGAGGCCGTGGCCGCCTGACTCGATGCCGGCTGAGAGCTGGCCGCGAGCGTCGTCGGCTGGGTGGCCATTCGCCGCGGCCGCGAACGGAGCACGCCGGCGTCGATGCGGTCCTCGACGCTGCTCGTGTCCATGGACACGCAACTCGCGAGGCAGCCGAAGACCACGACCGCCGGGAACGACAGGAGGGTTCGGATCGGGCATCTCGATGGGCGGATGGAATGGCTCTCACTCATAGCGCAGCGCCTGGATTGGATGCAGCCTGGCCGCCTTGAAGGCCGGAATCAGGCCGGCCAAGACCCCCACGCATACGCTGAAGCCAAAGCCTAGCAGCATCGCATGCACGGTGATGACCGGCGTGTCGTCTCCGGGCGAAAGCAGGGCGAGGATGTTGACGAGCCCCTTGGAGGCAAGCAGGCCGGCCACGCCGCCGAGGATGGCGATGACAACGCTTTCGATGAGAATCTGGATGAAAACGTGGACAAAGGTCGCACCGACGGCCTTGCGGACGCCGATCTCCCGGACACGCTCCGTGATGCTGGCGAGCATGATGTTCATGATACCAACGCCCCCGACGAGCAAGCTGATGGCGGCGATGATGCCGCCGGTCAGGCGTGCGTTGCTGACGGCGCTGGCGATGTTGTCCGACCAGTTCTCGTTGGTGTTGAACGAGAAATCCTCGATCCCCTTGTGGGTGTGCATCAAGACGTTCTTGACTTGCTGGAGCGCGTTGCTCATCTGATCCATGTCGATCACCATGAACTGCAGGCTGGAGAGTCGGGGATCCGACGTGCCGTCCGTGCTCGCGCCGGCGCGAAACCTGAGCCACATGGTGTTGAGTGGGATGAAAATGGTCTTGTTCTTCCACTCGAAGTAGCCGCCCCTGCCCTGCGGGGTGCCCCCACCTGCCCGGCGTTTCGGACCGCTGGGTGCGGGCTTTTCGTCACCTCCCTTGTCCGCTTTACGTGCCTTCAGGTCCAGTGCGCTCTGATAGTGCTTGAACATGCCGATGATGCGGAACCGCTGGTTGCTGATGTTCACGAATTCGCCGACGGGGTTGATCTCGCGCCCGATTTCTTCCGGCGAACCGAAGAGGGCGTCGCGGACGCCGGTTCCGATGACGCAGACATTGCGGGCCAGCCGATCGTCCTCCTCGTTGAACATCCTGCCATACTCAATCACGTGTTGGTTCATCTCCAGGTCGCTGGGCCAGGTGCCGGCGAAATTCCACGGATAGAACGCCTTGTCCGCGCGCGTGACGGTGTTGTTTTGGATGCGCATCTCCGGCGTGATCAGCCGGATGAGGGGTGCGCTGCTTTGCAGAGCGTAGACATCGTTCATCGTGATGCCGACCGACTCGCCCGCCCGGTATCTTTGCCACACAGGAATTTCCTGGGCGGTAATGTACACCTTCTGTACCCCGCCAATGGCGATCAGCGTCTCCTTCATGCCGTTCTCCAGCCCTTTGACCAGGGCAGACTGAGCAACCAGACTGCCTACGCCAAGAATGATGCCGAGCATGGTGAGGAGGGATCGGAACTTGTTCGCCCGGATTTCCTTGATGCCGACGGTGATCGCATTGAGGAAATTCATGCCTGGCGAGACTATGGCACGCTTGGAGAGTGCGACCCGCGGGAGCGAAGTTACATAGCCAAAGAATCCGCCGGAACCGATCACCTCAGACCGGTCTGAACAAGTTGGGCTTTGCCTGCCAAGCGGCCCTTCGCGTGTTTCGGGCGTTTGCGGCACGGTCATGCAGAACCCACTCTGCGAGGCTGCCGGAGTCTCCGTCCGGTTGTTCCTTGGGGCGAGCGGTTTCCCTGGAACGTGCAAGCCGGCCAGCCTGGCGTCCACATTAGTGGCGACCTTTCCGTCTCGGATTTCGATGCGGCGGGGCGTCACCGCGGCGATCTCCGGGTCGTGGGTCACCAACACAATGGTGCGGCCTTCCTGGCTGAGTTTGTGGAACAACTGCAGAATCGCCTCGCCGGTGTGCGAGTCGAGGTTTCCGGTCGGCTCATCCGCGAAGACGATCCGAGGACTGTTGACAAGCGCACGGGCGATGGCGGCGCGCTGTTGCTGCCCGCCAGAGAGCTGCATCGGGCGGTGCCTGGCTCGGTTGTCCATGTCCACAAGCCAGAGCGCATGCCGGGCACGTTCACGCCGTTGGCGGCCGGACACGCCGCTGTAAATCATGGGCAGCTCGACGTTTTGCAGCACGTTCAACTTGGGCAAAAGATTGAAGAATTGAAAGACGAAGCCGATCTTCTGGTTGCGAATGCGGGCGAGCTGAAGTCGCGTGGCATTTTCGATCATGGTGCCGTCGAGCCGGATGGTCCCGTTGGACGGCGAGTCGAGACAGCCGAGGATATGCATCAGGGTCGACTTGCCGCTGCCCGAGGGGCCGATGATCGAGATGAACTCACCTGCCTCGATGTCCAGAGAGACTCCGTCGAGGGCGCGGATTTCCTCCCCGCCGAGGTGGTAGATCTTGCTGACTTCCCGTAACTCGATGAGGGCCATGACATTCAGTCCTGTTTCACTTGGCCGCCCCGTTTGTCTTGGTCTCGCGGGTGGTCGCGCCGGCCGGTTTGTCGGAGGACTTCTTCGAGCCACCTGAGCTATCCCGGTCAGCGGAAGCCGGCGAAGCTTCAGTTTCTCCGGCCGTCGGTGTGACGAGCGAAACCACATCGCCGTCGCGCAGTCCTCGGATGACTTCCGCGTATCCATAGTCTGAGACGCCCAACTGGATCAACCGATGTTCGAAACGGCCGTCGTCTCTCTTGACATAGACGTACCGGCTGTCTTGGTCAACGAAGACGGCGCCCAGCGGAACGGCCAGCACATTGCCCGCGGAAACCAGGGGGATGGACAGGTTCGCCGTCATCCCGGGGCGAACCTTGCCTTCAGCATTCCTGAGAATGATGCGGACGGAAAAGCCTTTGACGCCACCTGTGAAGGTGGCTTGTGGCGCAATGCGATCCACGAGCCCCACGAAGCTGAGGTCGGGGATGGCCTCGACCTTCACGGTTACCTCCTGGCCCACTTTCAGCCGTGTAACGTCAGCCTGGTTGATGTGGGTGGTGATGATCATGTCGGCCAGATTGGCGACGGTAAACACTTCGGTGCCGCTGTTGTATCCGCTGGAGCCGGATACGGCTTGGCCCACGGAGATCGGGCGGGTCAGGATCGTGCAGTCGAAGGGCGCGCGGATGACGGTTTTCGTCAGTTTATCCTCGACTTGCTGGAGGGCGGTTTGGGCGGTCTCCAGCCGGTTCAAGGCAATATCCAGGCTGTTCGTCGTCAGGTCGTAGTCCACGCGCGCGTTGTCGTACTCTTCCTTGGATACGATCTTGTGTTCGAACAACCCTTTGGTACGCTCGAAGTTCAGTTTCGACTTTTCGAGCAGGAGTTCCTGAGTCTTGACGGCCAGCTTGGCACCAGCGATTTCCGTTTTGCGTGAGGTCTTTTCGGTTTGGAGATCGTAGTCGTTTAATGCGAAGAGGACGTCACCCTTCTTGACCTTGTCGCCGATGTCGAGCGTGAGCGTGGAGATGAGCCCGCCGATTTCGGGCCGCACGGAAACGGTATCCAGCGGGCCGATCTCACCGGCGGCGGTGATTGCGAAGTTGATGTCACGGGTCGCCGCGACGGCGGTGGTGGGCGGGCCGGGTTTATTGGCAAGCGGATCCGCTCCCGATTTCAGGAAGGCCATCTTCTCAGGGTATTTCTGCCTAGTCCAATAACCGCCGCCCACGAGCGCGGACAGGATCAGCAGCCATGGAATCAGTCGCTTCATGTGTGAAAGCCCGCCTTACATCATTGACCCATCACCGCCGCCGCGACTCGGTTCTGACACTCACAGCTCCCGGAGGCAATAGGATTGCACCGTCCAGCTGTCTTCCCTGTCTTCAGCTCGGGGCCGCTTCGCCTTGCGAATAGCAGCGGTCGGCAGCCTCCAAGTATTTTACCGAGGGCCATCCGGGCTGTCAGTGGCGTTTTCGTATCGCTTTGTATCCGATTCTATCAGCAGGGCCGCCAGGCGCGCGGACGGCCGCAGATCCGCCGGAGACTACGCCTGCGCCGGCCACGTTGTCCGAATCCGGCAGCCGCCGAGCGGGTTGGGCAAGGCTTGGGCGGTGCCGCCGTGCTGCGCTACGATCCGTTTGACGATGGCCAGCCCCAGCCCTACGCCGCGATCCGGCGAGTCGTTCTGCAGTCGGACAAATGGCTGGAACACACGCTCCCGCTCAGACTCCGGGATTCCCGGTCCATCGTCGTCAACGTCGACGGTAGTGACTCCCGCGGCCGACTGCGCCCGAATGATCACGCGACTGCCGGCGAACCGACCGGCATTGCTCAGAAGATTGCCCACGACACGTTGCAGGCCCATTCGCTCCGCGACGACGACCAGGTTGTCGGTAATACCTTCGTCCACCTGGAACTGAATGGCTGGACAGGCTGCGGCATGTCTGGGAATCACCACGTCCAGCACACCTCGTAACGAGATCAACTCCACATCGCAGCGGTGCGGCGATGTTTCCAGACGGACGTAGCTGAGCAACTCGCCGACCAGTTCGTCGAGTTCGTCAGTTGCGGCCTCCAGAATCTCCAGCCGACGCCGACGTTCCTCGTCATCTCTTGCCGTCGCCAGCAAGTCGCCGGCGAACCGGATCCGCGACAGCGGAGTCCGCAGTTCGTGTGACACAGCCTGTAGCAGTTCGCGCTGCGTGCGGACCAGGGTCTCGGTGTGACCGGCCATGTAGTTGAACGCCTGGGCAAGCGACATGGCGGAGGTCACGCGGCGCTCGTCGACACGCGCCGTCAAATCGCCCGCGGCGATACTCAGGGCAGCGCGTTCGATATGGCGCAGCTGCCGCGCCAGGGGCCGCAGGAGCAGGGCAATGACAGCCGCGACGGGAAGCAGGATCAGGGCCAGCGTTGTGGCGGCCGCTTTCTGGTTGACGTTCTCGAAGCTTGGAAACGGCCCGAAACGCACGACTCGGGCACCATCGGCCAAAGGTGTGGTGGCCATCCATCGCTCATAGGTCGGTGGACCCTGAGGATAGAAGACAATGGACTCTCCGCTGTCGATTCGTCCCTGGGGCCAAGGCGGCAACTCCTTGCGGCCCACGATCTCGATCGGGAACACGAAATCGCGCTGCAATTCCCGCAGAACAGCCTGCCGCTCGTCCGGTGGAGCGGCCGCCAGCTTGTCCGCCGTGAGTCGCATCCAACCGCCAATCGCGTCCTCGATCTGCCGAAGCTCGTAGTTCGGCAGCGGACCGAGGCGGACGACTTCAGTCCCGCCAGCCAAAGCGGCTACGACGACGTGACTCCCGCCCAGACGGGCGTAGGCCACGTCTTCGCCGTTATGGATCTCCCGCTGTGCGGAAGCTGGCAAGTCAGTCAGGGCGATAACATCCACGGGGTAGGCGAATCGCTGCCGCAGATCCGCCAGGATCCGCTGGCGAGCTGTCGCCGCCGCTGAGTTCAGTTCCCTGGCCACCAGTCGCGCGCCACCCCGGTGGGCGATCAAGATCACCTGGGCCGTGTCGGCTTCCGCTCGCCATCTCCAGACCGCGCCGTGAATCCACCAAGCCAGGAACAGCACAATCAGCACGCATAGGTAGAAGCGGGTGAAGAGCCGTGTCATGGTCCCACCGTGAGCATGTAGCCGAGTCCACGCACCGATTTGATCCGCCGAGGCGCAGTCGGATCGTCGCCGAGTTTCTTCCGCAGACGCGAGATCCGGAGGTCAATCGAGCGATCCAACCCATCATACTTCATCCCCTGGATTTGCACATAGAGATCCTGGCGGCTGAGCGGCTGGCCGGCATGTCGGGCCAGGAGATACAGCAAGTCAAACTCGGCGGTCGTAAGTTCCACGGGAACGCCGTTGAGCGCGACGGTCCTGCGACCGGCATCGACAGCCAACGAGCCAACGACGATCGATGGGCCCGCCCCTTCGGCCGGCGTCGCGCGACGCAAGTGAGTCTGCAGCCGTGCCAACAACGCCCGTGGTCGGACCGGCTTCGCTAGGTAGTCATCCGCGCCCGCTTGCAGTCCCAGGACCTCGTCGATCTCTTCGCCGCGCGCGGTCAGCATGATGATGACACCGCGATAACTAGCCCGCACGACTCTGCAGATCGAAAAGCCGTCTAGGCCGGGAAGGTTGACGTCCAGCAGTACCGCGTCGGGATGCTCGTGGACAATGCGGCCGATCGCAGCATCGCCGCGTCCCTCGATTGCGACGCGGAATCCGTGCGGCGTCAGGAAGTCCGCCACCAAGCCGGCCAGCGCAGCGTCATCCTCAACCAGGAGAATTCGGCGGTCGGGCGGTTCTTCCTTCATTCGTGCGTATCCGTTGACTTCCTCGGCAAGTGATGCTGGATTCCCGACACGGCGTTCCGCGTCGTTCCTTCGCCACCCCTGGGAATGACGATGGCTGTGACGGGCACGACGCTCCGCCGAGATCCACCGGTCCGCGTTTGGGCAGATTATACCGCCGGCAGAGCGGAACAGGGTGAACGGTATGTATCCGTTTGTATCAACCGCTGTTCCACGCGCGGAGCCAGATTGAAGGTTCAGAGCCTTCATCGCGATGGACGAGTTTCCCGTCAGGTCTCCAGCAAGGCCTTCGCTCGTGCCTCACAGGAGTTACCGGGCGGCAAGTGGCTTCTGTGTTTCAGCCCCGGGAATGTCCGGGATCTGTAGGTCGTCATACTCGGTTTCCTGTCGGCGCAGTATGGCTCCGTCCTGATGATGGAGATCAGGGCAACCGACGATGCGCCCATGGTAGCGGGGAGGTCCGCGGCTACGCGGCCGCCCCTCGCGGAGTCGATTGTCTACCAGTATCAGTATCCGTTAGTATCAGTTGTTCCGGGCGGTCGTCTCGGACAGCCTGTCCGTGCCGCCCGGGCTGCGATTTCACGCCATACATGGCCGAAAGGCGAAGAGGTTCCAATGTGTGACCAATGCACGAGACGAACGTTCCTGGGGACGGGTGTGGCGGCTGGCGGCCTCATGCTCGCAGGAGCGGCCTGGAAGCACGCCTGGGCCTCCGAATCACCCCCTGGGCCCTCGGGCAAGGCACGGATCTGCGTCATCTTCACCGGCTCACCGGGACCGAACGACCGCGGGTGGAACACCGATCCGCCGCACTTCGAGGCCATGAAGGCTCGTCTGGCCGAGGCGGAGAAGAAGCTGGGGAACGTCGAGTTGGCGATCGGGCAGTCGAACAGCCTCGAGGAGACCGCGGCCCTGCTCAAGGCCGCAGGGCCCGGCACGCCGGTGCTCGCCATCAACCTGAGTTGCTTCGCCCTGACCGGGGTCGTGGGCCCGATCCTCGAAGGGAACCACCCGATGGTCGTCTACTCTCTGCCGGCGAGTGGCCACGACTGGATGTATCCGCACCGCTGGCAGCGCCGGGGTCACCCGGTCACCCTCATGCCCACGAGCGACTACGGTGACCTCGAACGCGCCCTTCGCCTCCTGAGGGTAATCCCCTTGCTGCGGCAGACCCGCATCCTGCTGTTCCCGCCCGCTCAGGGGACGGCGCCCGCCCGGTCGCCGGACGAGGTCAAGAGGCGCCTGGGTGCCGAGGTCGTGGCCGTCGACGAGAAGACCTTCAGCGACCTGATCGCCTCCGCCGATGGCAAGGCGGTCCAGGACGAGGCCGCGCGCTGGACCGGGGAGGCGAAAGCCGTCTTCGAGCCCAACAAGGAGGATGTCGACAAGGCGGCCCGCGTGAGCGTGGCGCTCCAGGACCTGATGCAGCAGCAGCGAGCCCAAGGGTTGGCCATCGGCACGTGCATGGGCTGGCTGCCGAAGGGATTCCCCTGCCTGGGATTCACGCGCCTCCGCGACTCGGGTATCCCGGCCGCCTGCGAGGGGGACATGGACTCGCTCCTGACCATGCTCCTGTTCCAGTACGCCTTCGATCGCCCCGGGTTCCAGGGCAACGCGACCTTCGACACCTCGCGCAACGTCCTGTGGACCGCCCACTGCACCGCGCCGCTGATGATGGACGGCGCGGCCGGGAAGCCCGCTCCCTACCTGCTCCGCGGGCACTCGGAGGTGGGGGGCAGCGGCTGCGTGCCCGAGGTCCAGTACCGCATCGGCGAGACGATCACCCGCTCTAAGTTCGTCCGGCTGGACACCATCCTCGCCTCGACCGGCAAGATCATCGAGGTGCCGGAGAAGTCGGTTCATGCCTGCCGTACCCAGATTGTCACGGAGGTGCGCGACGCGGCGAAGATGGCCGCCGACTGGAGCAGCATCCTCGAGACCGAGGACGCCATGACGCTGCTGCACCGGGTGGTGATTTACGGCGACCACATGGACAGCCTTCGCCACCTCGCCCGGCTCATGAGCCTGAACATCGTCGAGGAGGGATAAGGCGGTGTTTGACTGATGGGAGATTTGATTCCGCGAGGGGTGGCGGCTCGGCTCCGGGGGTGGGGGGGGCTGCTTAACCAGACCAGGAACCGTTTCGTTGTCTTTGGTTTGTTGGCCAGTACCTGGGCCTTAGTCCTGGGCGGCGTCTACCTCCCTGTTTAGTTCACTTCCGGCCGTTTCGGGCGTTGGTAAGTCATCGTATCGGGCATCGTATTGTCACATAAAGTGCGCGAGTGGAGCCGGTGCGGCGTGTGCCGGCGACCGCCCGTGCGCTGCGGATCGGTCTCTGGGAATCCTGCGGCATCAGGGTTCTTCCTGATGACGGGACGGAGAAGCAGAGGATGCGGACTCCAGGCTTGGCGGAGGACGCGAGTCAGGCCGGCGTCGGGAGCCGGATTGGTGGGGGAAACGCTTCAGGGGCCTTGACGATAGGGCTTGAGGGCAGTAGCGTCGGACTGCTCCGGGTAGGTAGCGGTTGCGGCGAGAATGTCGGCGGAGCACTCGGGCAGGAGAACGACGGACGCCGGTTGTGGAAGTTTTGTGGAAGGCCGTACAGGACAATCGGGCCTGTTGGCTCCTCCCGACGTGGTGCAGCGTGCAACCGTATCTGACTGTGACATAGGGGTTTACGTGTTGACGAGAATCCCCGCAGGAACGGAATGATCGAGGCGGGCAGAGTATCCCGCCCTCTCCGTTTCTAAGTCCTTGTGAACATCAGATTCCGTTTTCGGGCGTGTTCCTCAGGTGTGACTTCGCCGCGGCACGAGACACGCACTGAAGGCAATCTCCGTCAGAAGTACATCGTGCCGGTTGACGGCAACGACGGTACACACCCGGTGTCGCCGGCCTGATCCCCCCCCTTGCCCCCGTCCGCAGCCCGCACGAGCGAGCATCCTTCGGCCCCGTCAGGCTGCCGACGGTTCTCCAGATGCACCACACGACCGGGTGCACCGTGGAGCACCCGTCTCGGCGGCTGCGCACCGGCCACGCCCGGGTTCGACCATGCCCGCCGATCGTCCCCCTCACCGTGGCCGAGGCTCCGAGGGAACCGCCTGCTGAACGCGGATTCCGGGGCCTCCCTCCCAAACTTGACCCCCGCGTATTACGTAGTATTATCGCCCAGCCATGAGACGCCGTATGCGCGAGGCCCCATGATCATGCCCAATCACAAGCAGTCCATTGTGACGTTCAAGGCCGAAGGTTCACTGGTCGAAGCCCTCAAGACCCTGCCCAACCGGTCGGAGTTCATCCGGGCCGCCATCCTGGCGGCTCTGGACAACGTCTGTCCGCTGTGCCAGGGCACCGGCCTGCTGACGCCGGAGCAGAAAGCCCACTGGGCCAAATTCGCCGAAGATCACGCGGTCAGAGAGTGCGGCGACTGCCACGAGTGGCACATTGTGTGTTGTCGACCGCCGGCGGAGCGCGTGCACACTCGTCAACGCAAAGGAAACCGAAGGCAGCGACCGGCACGACACCCGAAGTAACCGAGTCTTCATGAAGCAGGAAGCAGTACAATCATGAACCCATCCACCCACCCCACGCGATCTCGATCCGCACCTCTCCGTCTGCGGCTCGGAGTCCTTGCCCTCGGTACGCTGGCCGGCCTGCTCCTGAGCGTCCCCGCCTGCCGACAGAAACCCGTCACTACCCAGCCGTCGGGCGACCGGGTCTCCGTCTTCGTGAGTATTCCCCCGCAGCGCTATTTCGTTCAGCGCATCGGCGGCCATCGGGTGGATGTGGCCGTCCTGGTGCCGCCCGGCCAGTCGCACCACACTTACGAGCCAACACCCAAACAGGTCGTGAGCATCAGCAACGCCCGGGTCTTCTTTCGCATCGGAGTGCCCTTTGAGAAGAATGTCGTGGCCAAGATCGGCGAGGCGGTCAAGACCCTGCGTATCGTGGACACCTCCGAGGGCATTGCGTTTCGGAACATGGATGCCGAGTGCGCCGAGGAACACCATGCCCCGGCTACCGCGCCCAACGCCCACGACGCGGAGCACGAGGGCGACCACCACGAGCCCGGCGAACTGGATCCCCACACCTGGCTGGATCCGCGGCTGGTCAAGCACCAGGCGGCCATCATCTGCAGGGAACTCGTCGCCCTGGACCCGGCCCATGCGGCCGAGTACCAGGCCAACCTGGATGCCTTTCACATCGATCTGGACAACACCGACGCTCGCATCCGAAAGGCCCTGAAGCCGCTTGCGGGACGTGAGTTCTTCGTCTTTCACCCGGGCTTCGGCTACTTCGCCGACGCGTATGGCCTCAAACAGGTGGCGGTGGAAACCGGCGGCAAGCAGCCGTCAGCCAAGCACTTGGAGGAGCTCATCGCCAGAGCGAAGACAGCCGGCGTCCGGCTGATATTCGTGCAGCCCCAGTTCACTCGCCAGAGCGCCGAAGCCGTGGCTCAGGCCATCGGGGGTGCGGTCGTCGTCATGGATCCTCTCGCAGAAAAATACCTCGACAACCTGGTCGACATCAGCAGGAAGATCGAGATGGCCCTGGCGGGCGTCAGCGCGGGAAGCAGCCAGTGAAAGTGGACCCGGTCATTGATCTTCGGGATGTCACCTTCTCGTACGACGGACCACCCGTCGTTTCCAGCGTCACGCTCGCCATACCGCCGCGCGATTTCGTGTGTGCGATCGGGCCGAACGGTGGCGGCAAGACCACGCTGCTGCGGCTCATGCTCGGCCTCATCCGCCCCCAGCGCGGCACGGTGAGCATCCTCGGCGAATCGCCGGAGCGGGCCCGCTGCCGGATCGGCTACATGCCCCAGCACGCTCAGCTCGACCCCCGCTTCCCGGTCAGCGTCATGGACGTCGTGCTCATGGGCCGTCTCGGCCAAGCCCCCCTGCTGGGCGCGTACCGGCGAGCCGACCGGGCCGTTGCCGGTCGGGCGCTGGCGGAGGTCGGACTCGGCCATCTGGCCGGTCGGGCGTTCTCCCAGCTGTCCGGCGGGCAGCGGCAGCGCGTGCTCATCGCCCGAGCCCTGGCCTGCGATCCGGAGATCCTGCTGCTCGACGAGCCCACGGCCAACCTCGATCCGGCCGTCCAGGATGATCTCTACGCCCTCCTCCGCCGCTTGAACGAACGACTGACGATCGTGATCGTCTCCCACGACATCGGGTTCGTGTCGGTTCATTTCAAGACCGTCATCTGTGTCAACCGCACCGTGCACATGCACGCGACCAAGGAGCTGACGCAGCGGGCAGTGGCCGACATGTATGGCCGTGAGGTTCGTCTGCTACATCACCTCGGCACGCCACGCCCGGAGGGAGGCACATGATCGAATTCCTCGACGCACTAGGTACCAATGTGCTCCTTCGCCATGCTCTCCTGGCGGGCATTATCGCCAGCGTCGCCTGCGGGATCGTGGGCAGCTACGTGGTGACGCGCAGAATCACCTACATCGCCGGTG
This sequence comes from Phycisphaerae bacterium, assembly GCA_018003015.1. Taxonomy (NCBI): domain Bacteria; kingdom Pseudomonadati; phylum Planctomycetota; class Phycisphaerae; species Phycisphaerae bacterium. The sequence goes on from JAGNEZ010000069.1 coordinate 25,565, forward strand.
GCGTGGCCCACTGCATTCTCGGAGGAATGGGCGCCGCCCGCTACCTGCACACCGTTCAGGGCTGGACCTGGCTCGAACCGCTTCACGGCGCGGTCGTGGCCGCGGTCGCCGCGGCGCTGACCATTGGCCTGGTCAGCCTTCGGGCCCGCGAACGCGAGGACACGGTGATCAGCGCCCTCTGGGCCATCGGCATGGCCGTGGGCATTCTGTTCATCGCCCGCACCCCGGGATACTACGAAGACCTGATGAGCTACCTGTTCGGCAACATCCTGCTGGTCTCGCGAGAGAACCTCATCCTCATCGGTGGCCTGGACATCATGGTCGTGGCGGTGGGACTTCTCTTCTATAACAAGTTCCTGGCCGTCTGCTTCGACGAGGAGTTCGCTCGGCTCCGGGGAGTGTCGGTCGAGTTCTACTATCTTCTGCTGCTCTGCCTGACCGCCCTCACCGTGGTCGTCCTGGTGACGGTCGTCGGCTTGGTCCTGGTGATCGCTCTTCTCACCCTGCCGGTGGCGGTCGCCGGGCACTTCGCCAGCCGTCTGTGGCAGATGATGCTCCTGGCCACGATGATCAGCGCCGCCCTGACCACAGCCGGCCTTGCGATCAGCTATGGCCCGGAGCTGCCCCCTGGAGCGACAACCATCGCCTTGGCCGGCGCCCTGTACCTTGCCGTTGTCGGCGGCAAATGGCTACTCGCGGAGAGGCGCCGCATCGCCCGATCCGCATGAGGCAACCTGCCGTTTGAAGGGAACCGACTTCGCATGAACTGGATTCTGCCGGAGGGACTCGAGACTACGCCCACGACGTACCTTCTTGTCGTCGGCGCGGCCTTGCTCTTGACCGGCGCCGACAAGGGCGGTTTCGCGGCCGTCGGATCGCTGGCCTTCCCGATGCTGTTGTTCGTCCTGCCGGCCAGGTTCGCCTTGGGAATGTGGGCCCCCATCCTCGTCTTGCTCGACATCTTCACCCTGCGACACTATCCCAAGGAGTGGCGGATCCAGCCCTTGGTCACCATCGCTCCGTGGGTCCTGGTGGGTCTCGTGACCGGTTGGTTCCTGCTCGACAGCCTCGACGCCCGCCTCCTCAAACTGATCGTCGGCGTCCTGTCGGTGGCATTCGTCGTTCTCGATCCGATCCGAGCCCTCCTGGTGAGAAGGGAGGCGAGGGAAAGGCCCGGCGACCTGCAGCACGGCTGGCGTCCCGGATGGGCGACCGCGTCGCCGTTCGGCCTGGCCGCCGGGATCAGCACGATGGTCGCCCATGCGGCCGGGCCGGTGACCACGATCTACTTCCTCCTGCAGCACATGGACAAGCGGGTGTTCGTGGGCACGGCCGCGAGGTTCTACTTCGTCTTCAACACCGTGAAGATCCCCTTCCTCGTGCAAAACCACGTCATTACCACCGATACACTGATCAAGAGTCTCTGGCTGGTGCCGTTTGCACCGCTCACCGTCTGGCTGGGCGCGGCCCTGAACAAGCGCTTGCCCGCCGCCGCCTTTCGGCCGGTCATCTACGGCTTGCTGGCCATCACGGGCGCCTACCTGATCTACAAGAACGGGTAGCCGCCCCGCAAATCGCATGGGCCCAACACCGCAGGTCACGCATTCTCCCAAGGTCATTCCCCAGGACGAACCAGGAACAGATGACCCGAGACTTCTGTTCAACCTGGCGGCCAGGCGCGTTAGAATACGGGGCGGCCGGCACGGGGTCTCGAAGACGGGGTGAGCCGACAGGGCAACGCAAGAAAGGAAGCCGAGCATGGATCGAGAACAGAACCAGCAGTTCACGCGGCGGGCGTTTCTTCGGACCACCGCGGCCGGTGCGGCGGCCACGGGAATCGGGGCCCTGGCAACAAGCGCCCTGGCCGGTGCCGAAATCGCCGCCAAGAGACCTCTGTTACCGGCTGGCGTGCTCGGCAGGACCGGTTTCCCGGTCACCCTGATCAGCTTCGGGAGCATCCGAATAGGCGACAAGCTTGGCACCCGCATCCTCAAACTAGCCATCGATCGCGGCGTCAACCTCGTGCACACCGCAGCCAACTACAGCGGTGGCAAGGCCATCCGCTCGGTCGGCGATCTGTTCAAGGCCGACAAGAGCTACCGCGAAAAGGTCTTTCTGTGCATCAAGAGCTACTATCCCGACCGGGAGAGCGAGATCGACGACCTGCTCAAGACGCTCAACGTCGAACATGCCGAGGCGGCCCTCACCGAACTGCACGAGCCCGATCCCGCCCGCCTGGAAGCCATCCAGAGGCAGCAGGACAGCCTCAAGAAGAAAGGCAAGGTCCGTTACACCGGATTCGTCTGCCACAAGGATATGAACGGTACCCTCGAAATGGTCCTCGATAGGGCACCGAAGTACTTCGACATGGCCCTGCTTTCCATGGCCATGATCCCTGGAGCCAGCGGCCGCAGAGCACAACCCGCCGCCGAAAAGGGTGAACGATTCCTGAAAAACCTCAAGGCTCTCCGCGAGAAAGGCGTCGGGGTCCTTTCGATGAAGAGCGGCGCCCAGGAGGCGACCACAAAAGGCGAGACCGTCTTTCTGCCCCACGCCAAGCTGGTCCTGGAGGCGGGCGCGGACAGCGTGCTCACCAGCGTCAGCACGCTTGACCAGGTGGATATGATCGCCGAGCTGGCCCTCAAGTCACCTCACACCCGCCCGGCCGACAAGCAGGCCGCCATCGACTTCCTCCACACCCGGTCCGGGGCCTGCATGATGTGCGGCGATTGCACCAAATCCTGCCCGCAGAACCTGCCCGTGGCCGACCTGATGCGCTTCCGCATGTACAACGACGAATACGGCTGGCCTGATCACGCCCGCGCCGAGTACGCCGCCATGGGCGTCGATTTCGCGGGCCTCACCGCACGGTGCGGAGACTGCCAGGCCTGCGCCAAGGTCTGCCCGGTCCATCTGGCCAGCCCTGCTACGGTGCGCGACGCGGCCCGACGACTGGCCTGAAGAAGTGCGGCGACAGGCAATCATGACCCTACTCAAAGGGCAACCCGGCGATGTCCGACTGAGTCCGGGCCGCGCGACGTCACCCAGCGTACTACGCCCCACAGGCTCGGCGACGAGCGCGGCCGCACATCCGATAACACCTTTGACCACCTCAAGTCCTTTTTGGCCAGGACCGATACCCCTGCTATGAGACAGTCCCCTTGGACGGACAGCGCGATCGTTCTGTCGCCGACAACAACACCACCCGCCGGCCCGAACGGTGGCCACCAGGAAACCACCGGCCCGGACACCACCGACCAGACGAACTCCGATGATCAGCCCGAGCTGCCGGCCGCCCTCCCACCCGTGGACTGTGCTCCGGTCGGTGGCGGCGTGGCGATAATGACGCAGTTCTGGGGTCTGCTGATCGGCAGGCAACTTGTCTTGCGGCGAAAAACTACCGCCCCACTCAGAAAGTGAATCGTATACTGAGTCCTGGAGGCATAACATGAAGATCGAAGAGATCCTCAAGCTGACGCCAAAACGCGTGGCCATTCTGCTCAAAACCCGCAGGAAACTGGCCGGACCGTCAGCCGATCTGTATGCCGGTCAAGACCTCCGCCGAAGCGTCCGCTGGCCCTTCCCGGGCCAAGTCGAACTCTGGCCAGCAGGCGGCGATGGGCGAGAACGATTCTACGCAACTTGCCACAACCTGAGCACCAACGGCCTGGGCATGATCGCCGACGCATCCTTCGAACCCGGCACACGCGTCGAGCTCGCCTGCCACTTTCCCGAAGCCTCATTCTACGGCAAGGGTGTAATCCGCCACTGCACAAAGATCCCGAAGGGCTACCTGATCGGGCTGCAGTTCGATTTCGAGGAATGACCGCCACAGGCCCGCGCTCGCACCAGACGCCTTCCCCTGAACGTGCTTCATCAACGTCCGTCGGATCCGCTGTCCGCCGGGGCCGAAGCTGAGGCCGCAGGCCAGACGGCGAGCACATGCTCCTGGTAGTACTTGCGCAGGTCTCTCACCAACTCAGGTCGGTCCTGGATCCCGCATCCGTGTCGGTCTCCCTCGGCTAGCGCCTGCTGAAAGCTCCATCGGCCGTACCTGAGACGGTAAGCCATGAACACCGCCCCGGTGTGCTCGACGCCGGAGACACAGTAGACCAGCAGCGGCCGACTCGCCGGATCCGCCAAGACCTGGGCGGCCTTGTCCAAGGCGAGCGTCCACTTCTCGCCCTCGCCCGGAATGGGGATTCGCACCAGTTGGACGCCCTCCCCCCTGAGAACCTGCTCCTCCTCCTGCCGCCTCGGGTGACCACGCTCGTCGGCCTCGAGGGCAAGGACGGCATTCAACTTGTACTCACGAACGACCTGCCGCAACGATTCGGCATCGGGACGCGCGGATCGATACAGCTGCCCCGGCTCCACCTCGGCAAACCGACCCGGGCGGCCATGGCGGCGAGCATGCTTCATCGCGAATGTGCCGCCCAAAATGACGGTCACCAGCAAGCCGAATGCCAGGTAACGATGGAGAACCCGCGTCGGCGGCCCGAGCCTACGTCCAGGCTGGCTCTGTCGGGTATCCATCCGCTGCGGTCTCTCCAGCATGGCGACCGTGGAAACCGAGCAACCTAGTCCTGGTCCCGACCGGCGCCACCCAACAGGCCCGATCGGATCAGGAGATAAACCAGGGTCAGGATGGCACTG
>JAGNEZ010000070.1 GCA_018003015.1 Phycisphaerae bacterium
CTTCTGAAGAACCCGGTCAACTGGCCGCCGACCTGGTGTGACCGGACTCTGGATAACACTCCAGCGGCCTACATCTATGCGACCAGCGGCGCCGCGGCCGGCGAGGCGGACACGGTGATCCGCGATGTGGCCGCGACCTATACACGCGAGGCAGGCGGACCGCCGGCCAAGGGTCTGGTCATCGTCACCGATCTTCGCGACCCTCTCTGTCCGGGAAAGTGGCGCGAACTCCGCCGATTGGCCAGACGGCAGGAAAAGGGCCCGGCCGCCCCGGAGTCCGCCCCCGCCTCAGCTTCCGCTTCCTCACCGGCCTCCGCGCCGGAATCGGCACCGGCCTCGCCGCCCGAGGAGGATGACCAGATGGTGGCCGACCTGGGCATCAGTTGGGAATTGCTCTTCCGGATGGCGCCGGTCGGCCTGTCCAGGGAGCAGGCCCCCAAGCTGATCGATCTGCCCGAACCCGCGAAGGATGAGGTCGCCTGGGTGGCGATTCTCCCGACCCGGGCCCTGCTGACCGACTGCAACCGACAGCTCGTGCGCGCGGCATACAAGAAACAGAAGATCGGACTCGCGGCTCAGGCGATGATGGCCCCGATGATGGCCATCATGGAAACCAAAATGGTCGATATCCTCGCCGCCATGCGCGAGGTGGCTGTCTTCATGGCTTACGCCAGTGCCCATCCGCTGTGGAGCACCGAAGAGAAGCGCGCCAGGCAAGACGCCTATCGCGAAGCTCGGATGCACCAGGCTAAGGGTGCAATGATAAGCGCGGCCGAGGATGCGGCCGGCCGAGACAAGGCGACAAGCCCGCCGACCTCAACGGACACGCACAGCGGTACCCCGGAAGCCTCTCCCGGCAGACCGAGTGACCCAGGCCGCCCGTCGAACCCTCACCCGCGAGACGCCGGCATCCCTCCTGCTGAGACCGAGCTCAAACCGTCATGACGACGGCTTCGCATGCTGCCACCTCCGTTGCCATCTTCATCCGAACGTCAAAGTGAGCAGGTCGAGTCCTTGGACCCGACCTGCTGTGCTCATGCCTTCTTCGTGTGTTCGCGACCGGTCATCGCCCACGGCGCCGCCGGAGGAACGCGAGCCCGCCCAGTCCGAGCAAAGCCAGTGAAGCCGGCTCGGGCGTCGGATACTCGGCAATCAGGATGCCACCGGTGAACACCGTCCCCGGCACTCCGACATACTGCAGCTGCTTGCGGATGTTGACCTGCGTTCCGGGTTGTAGCGGGTCGAAGTAAAAGTCGATTTCCCCGCCCTGGGTCGCGGTCGACGGTGTGTAGGAGACGGACAGTCCAGACGGCGGATTGCCGTTGGCCAGAAAGAGCGAGGGGGCAACCCATTCCCAACCCGGCGTGATGATCTTCTCATGCCAGTCAAGCCATGGAAGCTTGTCGCCTACGGTGAGTGTCTCGCTCAGGCTGAAGGTCTGTCCCGGCTGAGCGACAACAGGCGCCGCATTCGGCCCCCAGAGTTCCTTAAGCCAGGCCGGACCAGTCGGGTCCCGAACCACGTCATACGGCCCGATCGACCAGCCGCCGCTGGTAGCACCCTGCGTGAACAGGCTGGGGAGGGCACCGACATTCCCCACGCCCTGGCCGAGACTCGGACCGGCCGTCGCGAGGATGCCCACTACCAGCAAGCCCGCAATTCCAATTACCTTGCGTGATTTCATCGCTTTCTCCTTATCCACATACCTCTTTGTCTTGCCTATTGACCTGTCTGGCCCGCTACACGTGTGCGGCCAGCGACAAGCGTTCATCCCACATCCCGACCGTCGCGTAGGGATCTCCGGTACCGGCCATCGAGGGGCCGCTTCCGTTTCGGTCGCGACTCGGGACATCATGCTCCCAGCGTCTGACGTTCTAACGTGTTGCCTTTCCCAGGTGCTCAGGCCCGATGGGAGGGTAGGCACCCTCGGTTTCGGCGACCACTTCAACCTCTGAAAATGTGGACCGGGTTCGCGATCGGCGGAAGTGGAAGGGCGCCGGCTCGGCGGCGGGCGTCAGCTGCTGACGGCACGCCCGACCACCGCCAGATTGTCTCCACTCAGCCAGAAGTCCGCAGTGAATGGTGTACCGCCGGCGTGAGGTCCGGACCGGTCGAGGTGTGCCTCCTGCAGGAGGGAAATGAGGTCCAGCGCCGCGGACAAGGACGCCGGCGGGTTCGGCTCAAGGCGGTGCTCCGCCGACCGGGGCGTCATTCGGCTCAATCGGCCCTGGACACGCCACCGCAGACCGCGCGGCAGCAGGGGAAGGAATCGTGTGAGTTCCGGTCGCCCTCCCCAGTCGGAGCACACCGTGTTCGTGGTCGAGAAGACCGCCGTCGGCATGAGGTCGCATTCGCGCATGAGACGCTTGAGGCAGGCTGCGTCAAACAGGGAGATGTGGAAGCGGTTCAGGCCCAGCCATCGCCGCCCGCCCAGCCGCCGCCACACACCGCCCCAGTTCGGCGTCTCGATAATGGCGAGCCCGCCGGGTAGAAGCCGGCTGCGTATGGCCTGCAGGAATCCCCGGGGATCGGGCACGTGCTCGATGACGTCCGTCGCGATGGCGACGTCGAAATGGCCCAACTCGTCCCCTAGCCCCTCCAGCGAACCGGTGTGAACCGATAGCCCGAACTCGGACCTCGCCACTCGGGCAGCCTCGGCGGAAATCTCCACCCCCTCGGCCTGCCAGCCTCGATGGCTGGCTATAGCCAGTAGATGCCCCTGTGCGCAGCCGATCTCCAAAAGCCGTCCGCTGGGATGGCAGGACTCGAACGGGTTCAGGTAGTTCAGGTAGAGTTGTGTGGCTCGGCTCCAGCGGTGCTCGGGCCGGGCGTTGAACACGTAGTAGTCGCCGTCGTACTGCCGCTTCATTGGCTCGGCTGCCAGCCGCGGCCAATTGAAGACCAGGCCGCAATGGCGGCAGCGCCACAGGTGAAACGGTCCCGGGTGACCCGGAAACGCCAGCGACCGCACCCGCCGCGCACCGGTCTGACCGCACGAGCCGCAAGTCGCCGGCGATATCGCCTCGGCCGTCGACGCGCCAGGTAACGAGCCGGGACAGCGGACGGTACTCATATACAGCGGCTCCGGACCAGTTTCTGGACTCGCCAGGGCCATCGCCGAAAGCCTCTCCTGCGAATAACGCCGCCCACGATGTGGTGGCGCACTCGCCACTTCTGCCGGAGAATCGCCCGACGGACCGCTGATCCGGTCCGCCGTCCGATCCGCTCAAGCGCATCGCCGATCCTCGCGGCCGCCACTGCAGGTCTCGGCAGGCACGGGTTCCCCTGGTAGATTACCGGGGTACCCAAGGGATTCCAGTAGGTCTCGTACCGCTGCCGGTTGGTCATCTCCCAGGGCGTCCACAGCCGGCCGTCGTCTGGGGACCAGACGAGATGCGGGCACCCGCACAGGCTGGCCAAGTGCAATCCGCCTGTCGATTGGCCAACGGCCAGATCGCAGTGCGAGAGAGCCTCGATCGCGGTCGCCGAGTCGTTCGGAAAAACGCTGGTGTGGATGCCGCGGCTGTTCAACTGCCCGGCCAAGTCGTCCCAGTCGCCGGCCGTCCAGTTCTCCGCCCCGAAGCCGCGGGTGCGACGGACCAGGACCACCCAAGGCGCGGGCAGCACCCGTTCGCAAGGCCGGTCAAAGCGGATGAATCGTTGGTGCTCCTCGTCGCAGGGATGAATCGCGCCGGAGTACGCCGGCCAGAGAGTCTCCACTTGGTGTCCGGCTTCCTGCAGTTCGCAGGCTACGGCCTCGACCATCGGTTCGACCAGCGAGCGAAGCCGCTCAGAAGGCAAGGGATCACCAGAGGAGCACAGTATCCGGCGGTCTTCGTACGCATGGCCCGGGATCGAGTCCAGCACAGCCGGCCGGTAGTCTAGAGGCATGTCCTCATAAAAAGCCTCCTTGCCGGCGGCACCCAGGACGATCAGTCGATCGAACCGCCCAATCTCGAAGTGCAGGCGCAGTCGTCCTTGCCAGGACATCAGCTCCCAGCCGATCTCTCCGACATAAGGGCCGACAAGCAGCGTACGCATGCAGCGATCTTCCTTGGGGGACGGTCTCGCCTAGCTCGCCACCACCGGTTCCGGCTCCCGCGCCACGGTCGCCCGGACCTCGTGTGACGATGGGCCGGTCCGCCCGGGCAGCCGCTCCAGGCGACGGACCATGGTCTCGATCGTGGCCAGGGTCAACAGTACCCCGGCTTGCCGTGGGTCTCTTTCTGCCACTGACCAGAGGCGATCCAACGCTTCGGGCTGGACCCATTCAAGTATACGGGCGTCGGCCTCACGAATACCGCCGGCACCGCTTGTTTTTCGCCAGGTCTCGAACAGCCACGCGGTCAGGAATTCGCCGGCCATGCCCCAGGTTCGGGTCTCGGGGTACCGGCAGTGCGTCCACCAGCGGTGGAGTTTGTCCCGCTGCCAGCAGTATTCGCGCCGCAATCGGTCCTCGGCGATGGGAAACCCGCTGTGGTTGGCTCGCGGAACGCGTGCAAACCGCGGGAAGTGCCGGCGAAGTGCCTCGGCGACGAGCTGTTTGCCGCGCCGCCAGCTGGCGGGGGTTGCGGCCATCCAGTCGAGCATCGCTCGGTCCGTGGCCGGGCTTCGCAGGGCCACATCACGCCGCAGGAGCATCGGGCCGAGCACGTCGTTACGCCCGCTCCGGCCGGTGAAGACCACATATTCAGCCTGCTCCAGCGGATTCGATGTCGGGGCCCGGGCGAAACGGTCGTCGATGAGAGCCTGCCAGCGCTCCAGACTGCGGCGGGCAAGGTCAGGACGGCAGAGCTCGTTGATGAGGGCAATGCTCCCGCCACCGTGGCAGTACTTGGCCGCCCAGTAGCAGTCGTGCGGTGAGCGGCCATCGGGAATGTCGCCGTCCGACGGCACGTAGGCTCCGCCGACAATGCCGTGAAGATGCCCTTCGAGCAGAACGGCGCCCGGATGTCCGGCCAGGAACGCCTGGAGCCCAAAGCCGCCGCCGAGATGGCGAGCGCCGTGCAGGCCATCGCTGTCAATGATCAATCGCTCCAGCTGTCTGGCCAGGGCCGCGGCCTCCATCGGTACGACTTCGTGCGCCGCACCTGCCAGCCTGGCCAGCTGCCGGCCAAAACGGACATCCTCGCTGAAAGGCCAGCCGGTCGTGAAACAGGCGGGCACGACGCTGAGTGTCGAGCAGATCGCCAGGATCATCCGGGAGTCCATGCCCCCGCTGATGCCCAGCATGGGCGGCTTGATACTGCTGGCATGCCGGCGCATGGCTTCAGTCAGTACCTCGACATAGGCATCGACGGCTTCGGCCGGCGTGGCGTAGGCCGAGGAGTGGTGGCGGAACTCCCAGTAGGGTCTGCAATCGCGACGGGAGGTGGCCCCTTCCGAGGGCATCCACCGCAGCGCGTGGCCGCCGATGAGCCAGTGCACCTGCCGGATGAGCGTACGATCCTCGGTCGTGTTCATCGCCCGGATCACGTCGGTGACGCCGTCTTCGTCGATGGCCAGCGGCAGGCCCGATGCCTGCCAGGCCAGCCGTGCCTTCGGGGCGACGACCAGCCGGCTTTGTTCCGCCGCCCAGAACGTTGGCAATTGACCAAGCCGGTCGTTGAAGAGGGTCCAGCACCGGCGGGTGGGATCGTACCACGCGCCGCAGAAGGCCCCGTCGATGTCCGCCAGTGACTCGACGCCGTGACTTGTCAGCCGCCGGAGGATGGCGCCGCCGATCGCTCGCCGCGGAGGGCCGGCCGCTTGTCTTCCTGCCCAGGCGTCGGGCAGAAACACGTCACCCACCCAGATCAGCGTGTGGCCGTGCTCGTGGCAGACCCCCGCGCCACATGACGGTTCGTTGGCCGCCGGGGTGATGGCCGCCCCCGCCCATCGCTCGCCGCGGCCTGACCGCACGCGCTTGTGGTCCGGGCTCAGACCGTACTGCTCCAGCATGAAGGCCAGATCGGCGTCGGCCGCGCCGGGGCGAGGATCACAAACCAGCATCAATCCAGGGTACATTCCCGCTCACTCTCTTGGGGGTCTCAGAGCGTTCCGGCCAGGGACGCCGTGGAGCGCAAATCGGTGTCATCCGCGGCCTCGCGCCGGTCGAGCGGCCAGTGGCCGTGCTCGCCGCGCGCGATCCGCATGACATCCTGCTCGATCAGCAGGAAATCGGTGTCCGCGAACCGCATCCGTTCCTGGCGAAGACGCTTGGCCATCTTCTCACGATGATACTCGCGCTGATCCCGGCCTAGGGCCAGCCGGCCCGCGGAGAGGAATCGAACCGCGCCCTCGGCATCGCGGGCGGTGAGTACGGCGCCGCGATTGTGCACGCTGGGCGAGAAGGGCACATCCAGCAGTCCTTCACGAAAGGCCCGGCAGATCCCCGAGGCCAGATTGCCTTCCCCGACGTCTCGCACCGAGTCCAGAATGACCGAGACTTCGCGGTGGATCATGAACATCTCCGTGGCGATCGCTTCTTCATCAACGGATGCCTCGGAGGCCGCGGATACCGCTCGCGAGACAAGTTCAATGCCGCGAACGTTGTCCTGGACCGTGGGGATGCGGACCGGTTCGACCGGGCTCTTGATGAGGACACGGGTCGCTTTCGACAACGTCGCGGTGATCGCGGACTGGTAGATCAGCTCCTCCGCCTGCCGGGGATCGCGCGGGAAGGCGGCCATGTACTGGTGAAACACCGTGCCAACCTGAACAGCCCGGTCCCGGTATCGATGCTCCAACTCGTCGCCGAGTTCGCGGAGGACACGCATGGCGGCGATGTCCTGGGAGCGGTGGCCTTGCTCCGCATAGCCGAGGCTGACGCAGCGCACCCCTTCCCGGATGGCGAGCTCGGCCTCCAGGACGTTGATGGCAATGGCCAGCGACGGTGGAACCAGCGTCGCGGTGAGCACGCCGAAGAACTCGCGGTCGAGAACCAGACCGTACCGCTCGGCGTAGAGACCGGTTAGTCGATCGACGTACTGCCACGCCCGGATCGAGTCCTCGACAGGATAATCCTTGTAGTACGGGATGTTGTAGCAGATCGCCCCACCCTCGAACGAGGAGACCCCTCCGGCGTAGGAAATCTCCGCGAGCAACCGGGGATCGCGGGTGCTGTGACGGGTTTGCAGGGGTACGCCGACCGCGTGAATCACCTGCCGAAGGCCGGCCACACCGTGGTTGACAACCGGGAAGCCGTTCATCGTCGGCCTGCCTCGGGCGGCGCTGAGCCGGATGGCCTCGTCCGCGTCGGCGTATCGGTTGTTTCGGGTGTACGAGTCGACCTGGTACGAGAGCACACGCACCCCGGCGGCCTTGAACGCCTGGAACAGCTCGATCTGGTCTTGGACGAGGGGTACGCCGCTGCGCGGCTGGATCAGGATCGGCAGATCGCCGGAATGGACCAGCGACTGAACGCAGGCGAGCGACGGCTGCCGGGCCAGAAACGCGGCGTTGTCGGCCAGATCGGCCGCACCCCGGCCCGTGGACCACTGCGCGAGTACGTCGCAACGCTGGCGGTCGAATTCCCCGGCGTCCATCGGCTGGCCCAGGACGCGCGGTTCGGCCTGCTCGTCGGGTCGCAGCCGGACGATATGCCGGTGACCCGCGTTACGTGCCTTGGTCCCCGCCAGATCCTTCTTGACGATCCTGATGACCGTCTGCACGTCAGTGAACTCGCTGAAGACACGATCGAACCCCATCTGCAGGAACTCGTTCGCACTGTCCCGCGAGTCGCCGACCGACAGGTTGCCGCCGAGGTACCACAAGGGCCGATGGCCCGCATGGTGCTGAAGAAGACTGGAAAAGCCACGCAGATAGTGCTTGGCATGCCCATCCATGTTCGAGATCATCACCAGATCACATCCGTCGGCCCACGAGAAGAAGTCTTCGATGCGGTTCTGAATGCCGAGGAAGTGGACCTGATAACCCTGGGCGACCAGGGCCCGATTGAGAACGATCAGGCCGACCGAGTGCGAGTCGCCGCCAATCCCCCCCAGCACAATGGTGTGACAGGAATGCGCGTTCACCCTTGTTTCATCGGCTTTTATTGGCCCTTGGATAACCTGATTGTCCTCCGGGAAGGAAACCACCCGACACCCGCGCCATGACTTTCGGTCCGACCGATAATCATTCAGCCAACCTAAACCGCGGCCGCCGTATCGATGTCGCTGTCGGCCAGCGTCGCGTGCCAGCGCGTCCCGGCGCCAGCAGGCCTGAGACCGGGACTGAGCCACAGCGGCAGCGTCTGACGGGGTAAATACCGGTTGGCCTTCAGGGCCAGCGCCAGGGGTGAGCGTCGACCGGCCAGGCAACTGACCTGGAGGCCACCTCCCGCCTGGCATTCCGCCGTCACGGCGCTGAGCAGCCATCGCCAGACGTCTGGCCGATCCCAAGGTGCTCCCGCATCCGCGATCCGGGCGTCCTTTCGCCCATCGGCGCGGCTCGACCACCGCCAGATGACATATCCGCTCGGGCCGGTCGCATCTGTCGCCAGCATCAGACGGTAAGCATGCGTCGGATGACTCCCCAGCCACCAGGTGAGGAACTCGGCGGTGTGCGGGTACCTGGCAGTCGCATCCGGCCCCGTGGCCTCCAGCCGGCGAATGGCGTCGCTCAGCCGGTTCCAGCTCGGCGCTTCGGTTAACGGACCGCTGCCCAACAGATGCCAGCCATGCGGCGGGCAATGCGTGACCGGGTGCAGCCAGAGGACGCCGGCCAGATACCCTGCCGTGCGTAGAGCCACGCTGGCGTTCACGCTGATCGCGCCGGTGGCCAGGTTCAGCTTGTAGAGCGACAAATCGTCGCATGCGAACCACCCCAGCTGGGGAAGCGCTCGTTGGGTGTCGGCGGATCCTTGAATGGTCATCAGCACGGGGTAGTGCTTGGCCGCTTCGCGAAGCAGAAAGACACCGATTCCCCGGGCTCGCAGGTCGTCGCGGACCATCCAGTCCACAAACCACCCGGCGGGTACGGGTGATGCGGATCGCCGGCCGTCACGGATTTCGGCCGGAACCACGCCGATGTGGCCGACAGTTCGCCCTTCAACCTGGGCGATCCATGATCGGACCGGGCTGCCGCTTCCTCCTGTCAGTCCTGGGTACTTCCAGCCCAGCGTGGAAATCGTGCACGCGACTCCGTTGGCTTGCAGGAATGCCGCCAGTTCAGGTAGGTCGTCGGGTTGTGTTGGGCGAATCATCATACAGGACGTCGAAACCTGATAACCGAAAGCCGAAACACGGCTCGATGACCTTGGAAGAACTCAGTTCCCGCTCCGGCCGAGAGAAGGCCGGCAAAGCGGCAAAACCGACAGAAGGACGCCACGGCTTCAGACCGCAGTTGGCGATGGACGGAATCGTCGGCTTTCCTCAACGGGTGAATCATGCCCGCCATCCCTTGCTGTGAAGTCGTCCCCGGCGGCCAGTTCCTTACACGCCGCCGATTCGCGGAACAAATCATAGTACTCTCTTGCGGTGACCGGCTGAGCGCCAAGGTAGTTCACGAGATGCTCCAGAATCCCGTCCAACCGGTCCAGGAACGCGTCTCTTGCCTCGATCGTTGGTACATAGGGGGTGCCGCCGACACCGATGTCCGAGCTGTGGAACGTGAGGTGATAAACGGGCGTCCTGCGGCGGGCGAGGGTGTCGCATAACGCGATCATGTCCCCGAGCGAGGTCATCTCCGGGTTCAGTCGGATCAGCCGAAGCAGGCCCAGCCGATACAAGATGCCGATGGTGCGGAACTTCGAGAGCGGCGGTCGGCTGAGCAGCCGGTGCAATCGGCGGGCGGACTCGAAGCACCGGCGGTTGAAGCCCGCGCTGATCGGTACGCTGAGCAGCAGGCCATTCGGTTGCCCAACGAGCATGCTGTCTCCGCCCAGCCAGTATGGCTCGAACGGGGCGTCGTAGTAGTCCGGTCCGCCGTCGCGGGTGTGGTCCACGAGCGGGCAGACACTGGTCTCCACCCGGTATCCAAGTCCCGTCAGCAGGGCGGTGTGCTCGGCGGAGCTTCCGTATCGTCCGGAACGATAGGTCACCGGCTGCATGCCGAAACGGCTCCGGATCTGCTCGGTGAGGGTCAGCAGCTGCCGACGGACCAGCTCAACGGGCAGATGACATGGCATCGAGCGGGCTATGTCGGCCGGCAGAGCGATCGGCTGGGTCGACCAGGTGTGGAGGTGTGCCCCGATGTCGCAACGCCCCCCGTCCAGGTAGTCCTGGAGCAGTCCGCTGGCTCGGTCGTCCTGCACGACCGGCGAGGTCACCTGATAGCTTGGGCGAACACCGTAGCGGTCGAAGAGGGCTTGGAGCCGAGGCAACTCGGCCAGATGCTCCAGCCGCCAATCGCTGGTCGGGAAAGTCGAGCCCCAGAGACCTTCCTCTTCCGTGTCCACGTTAACGAGCAGCCAAACCATCGAGGTTCCCCAGGGCAAGGGTTGATGCCGGCAGTGTCCGCACGCCGCGACATATCGCGAGACCCGCAGCCTCGCGAAGGACGTCAAGCCAGGCCGCCGCAATCGACGCCGGGTCGTGTTCGCGCCGGGCCTTGGCTCGAGCCTTGACGCCGAGATCCGCTCTCAAGCGGTCGTCTGCGATCAGGGTGGTGAGGGCGGAGGTGAGCGCTTCGATGTCCGTGGGCGGAACACACCAGCCGCAGCGGCCATGATCGACAAGTTCCGGCAGACCCCCGACGTCGGTCACGATCGTCGGCTTGCCCGCCGCCATGGCCTCCAGCACCATGTTGCTCGACGACTCCCGGGGCGAGCAGAGCACGATCAGGTCGCATGCCCGGTAGGCAGGCCCGACGTCGTCCGCCGGGCCGCACCAGTCGATGAGGTCCGCAATCGACAGATCGCTCGCCAATGCGGCCAGCAATTCACGTTCGGGGCCGTCACCATGGATCCGGATCCGGACCCGCCGGTCGGTTCGCAGAGCCGCCACGGCGCGGAGCAGCACGTCAAGTCGCTTCTCTCGGCTGACACGGCCGACGAAACCGATCGTGATCGTCGCCGGGCTGGGCTCGCCCTCACCCAGCCCCGCAGAAACGGCCTCCACCGCGTTGGGAATCACTCGTCCCTTGTCGCGCGGATAACCGTACTCGCGTTCGTACGCTTGCCGCACGCGCTGACTGTTGAAGACCACGCAGCGGGCAAGCCTCGCCGTCAACCACGTCTTTCGGATTACCTGGCGGCGATGAAGCCCCAGGCCGGGAATGAGGCCGAACAGGTGTCGGCCGATCGGGGGATTCTCCACCGGCCATGGCAGGGTGCGATGCGTACTGACCACAGGCACATTGGCCAGCCAAGCACCCACCACCGAGGCCCGCAACGGTGTGTTCGAGGACTGAACGAAGAGAGCAACATCGGGACGAGTCCTGCTAAACCACCGCCGGCGCTCGAGAATCAGCGGCCATTGGTACCGGCGGTCGCCCGCGAAGGTCGCATCGAGCCAATCGACGCGATCCACGCGCAACCGGGCACGGCCGCTCCCGGCCAACTCGGAGTAGATGTCCTCCCCGGAAAGCGCAATCGTGACCGGCCAGCCGGCGGAAAGCGCCGCCCGGACCACGAAGCGGCCGAACTTCTCCATCCCGCCCAAGCGAGCAGGATGACCGGCCACAAGGGCCAGGTGCGGTACCGATATGTCGCCAGTCCCCATGGTCATGAATCAGGCCACCTCCGTTCGAGGCTGAGCCTGCGCCGATCGAATGCGGTCCAGCCAGCGGAGCAGCAACATCGGACACCATCGCCGCCGCCACAGACGCTCAATGCCGGCTCGCTCGGCCGGTCCAAAGCTGTTTCCGCGGACCAGTCCGATCGCCAGCCGCAGCAGGCGCTGGTAACCGTCGGGATCACGTCGCCAGTAAGCTCCTTCCACCGCCCGAAGCACCGGGTCCACCATGGATCGCCGAATCACATCCGGAGGCAGAGCGGCGAAAGCCTCCGGATACTGGCGACGAAACTTGTCCTGGGCGAGCCAGTGATAGAAGGCCATGAGCGACTGACGGTGGGTGATGCTGCCCGCGTGGCGGCGGATGCGGTACAGCGGCTCCGGCAGGTAAACGAAGTCGCAGCAGGTCGCGGCGCGAAGCGACAAGTGATAGTCCTCCGCGCCGATCAACTCGGGATCGTAGTTGCCCAGTTCGAGGATCAGCGAGCGCCGGAGCATGATCGAGGCGCTGCACAGGGGATTGGCCTCGAAGATCGTCTGCAGGCATTGGCCGGTGGCTTTCTCGCCTCCTGGACGCCGGTAGCCGGCTCGGCTGCTGTCCGCCCAGTAGAGATACGAGCCGGTGTGGACCACGGTGCCAGGCGGGCGGGATTGCAGGACGGCTAGCTGCTGTTCATGCTTCGTCGGCTCGACGGTGTCATCCGCGTCCACGAAGGCGATGTACTCGCCGCTGGCCTCGCTGACACCCAGCCGCCGGGCGGCGCCCGGGCCGCGGCCGGGATTAACCAGCACACGGATTCGCGGGCCAAACGAGCGGGCCAGGGCGGCACTCTCGTCCGTGCTCCGGTCGTCGACGACCAGGATCTCCATCGGCGGGACGGTCTGCGCAAGCACGCTTTCCAGCGCTTCGCCGAGGGTGGCCGCGGCGTTGCGACACGCGACAATGACCGAGATGGTACCGGCCGATAAACCCATGGACACATGAGTTATTCGGACGATTCCGCGCCGCGATTGAGTTAGTTCGGCCGACAACAGAGGCTGGGAACCGGCGCGGCCCCGGCGATCGGAACTGCAATCGGAACCCCCGGTGGATCCGCGGATAGGGTCCGCCGGCTCTCGATCTCGTCAACGATGCGACTGATCTGCTCCAACCTGGCGGTCCAGGACTCGACCTGCATGGACTGCGACCGGCGGAGGCGTTCCTCGGTCGAATTGTGCTGCGTCGCCTGGCCGCAGCAGTTCACCGTGCCGGCGATATCATCGGCCAGCCAGACGGAGCCGGGTAACGGTCGTACCGCCGGCAGGTGGGTGCTGACCACCGGGACACCGGCGGCCAAGTACTCGTACAGCTTGATCGGGTTCGCGTGATAGGTCAGAGGAACCTTACGGAAGGGAATCAGCCCGACGTCGAAACCCTTCAGGTAGTTAGGCAGCTCGGAGTGGTCCTTGGGGCCCAGCCAGTGAAGGTTCGGCAGATGACTCCCGGAACCGCGTGGCCCGGCCACCGGCCCGATGACCACGACCGACCCGTTCGGCTGCTTGCGGGCCAGGCCGGCCATCAACTCCATGTCCACCCACTCGCCGACCACCCCGACGAATCCGAAGACCGGCTTGGGCAGAGCAGCCAGATCGGCCGGAACGGACAGCTGCTCGGTCACCGCCCGCGACAGATGGAGGTGATCCACGCCATGTTCGATGAAGTGCACGTGGTCGTGAAGAAGCTTCTTGGCCTCGTAGAGCGGCTCGGACGTGGCCAGGACAACGTCGCTCCTGGCGAGCAGTTCACGTTCTCGCCGTTCGATCAGGTCGCGGTCGTATCCGGGAAACTCGCCAAAAGCATCCACGCAGTAGTACAGCACCAGCTCCTCGTTGAAGCTGCCCACCAGGTCCGCGACGTCCGGCGCGAACGACCAGAACTGGGTCGGCCGGACGGGAATCCGCGAAAGGACGCGGTTGATCGCTCGGCGGACAAGAGCGACGTTGATCCGACGGGCAAGACTCGAACCCGGAAACGGGATCTGCGGGGGCGTAATCACGGTGAGATTGCTGGATACCTGCCGCGGGCCCTTCTGGATCTGCAGAAGCTTGGAACCGATCGTCCGAAGATCGTCCAGGCGGATGCGAGGGCAGCGGGACGCGTGCCAGTTCACCCAGATGACGTGATTGTGTTCCGACAGCCGGCGCATCACATGGTGCTTGCTGGTTGGATGGTAATGCCAGCCGCTGGCGAAGCAGACGATATTCTTGTCGCTGATCATGCCGCTCCTCCTACCCTGGGCTCGGCCACGAGCAGTCGCTCCAGACGGGCAAGGGCATCGTCGATGCGGTATCGGCGGATGACAAACCGCCGGCCGGCCCGACCGACAGCCGCCGCTCGAGCTTCATCGCCGAGCACCTCCGTGACCGCAGCGGCAAACGCAGCCGGCGACTCGGCAACCAGCAGTTCTTGGCCTGCCTGGGCACCGATGCCTTCCGCCACACACGGGGTCACCACGCAAGGCCGGCCGGCGGCCATCGCGGTGAGAACCTTGGTCTGCAGCCCGCGAGCGAGCCGCAACGGGGCAACCATCACCCGCATACGCCGCAGATGCGGCTCCACCTCGGGCACCGCGCCGGTCACCTCGACCCAATCACCGTTCGCCAGGTTGCGCACCGCCTTGGACGGGGAACGGCCCACGATGAGAAGCCGGGCATCAGGTCGCTTCTCGATGATCAGCGGCCAGATGCGCTCTGCAAACCAGCACACCCCGTCGACGTTGGGCCCATAGTCCATGGCCCCCAAAAAACCGACCACCGGCTCGGATGGCAGACAATCCCCCGCCCCCGCCTGCGGGCCCGGCATGGCCGACCCGGCAAACAGTGTTCCCGCCGCCGCTCCTGTCTCGATCACGTGCAACCCTTGACGCAGCAAGGGATCCGACACCAGCTCCGCCTCCCGCGGGGTGCATAACACCGTGGCATCGAATCCCGTCATCCATTCCCTTTCGCGCCGGGCGAGTCTCCTGGCCTCGGTTCGATAGACCCAGTTCATCGGCCAGCAGGCTCTGTTCACCGACTCGGCCCATTTGCGGCTGTCCAGATCGACGAAGTCGAGCACCCTCCGGGGGGCGGAAACCTCCAGGGCCAGTCGGGCCATGCTCGACGAAAACGCCAGCACCGCGTCAAAACCCACCTTGCAGGACCAACGGAGCACCGTGCGACGAAGCCGGCTGGACACAAAGTACGCTTCCGTGGCCGTTCCCCCCCCGCACAGTCCCACCATGGCCCGCAGCCTGGCAAACGAGCGACGCAGCGGGATCGCCTCCACCGCCCGGCATTCGGCCCGCAGCTGGGTCAGGGAGGCTTCGATCGCGGCCCCGGATCCGGGTTCGTCTTCTCCAGGCGGATCGATGAAACCAGCACACCAGACCTGGTGGCGGGCCGCGAGCCAACGCAATTCGGCGGCGGCACGCAGCTTGGCCCCGCGGTCCGGCGGGCAGGGCAGTCGATGGATCAGGACCAGCAGCTTCATCGTTCGTCTTCTCAGCCAGGAATCGATCGGGCCAGCCATGATCCGAGCGGCCTCGTCACCGCCAGCGGCAGTCGTGGCCAGACGCGACGAGCCAGACTCAGCCGTGTATTGCCGGGATGCAGGTTCGGCTCTCGGCCACCGTCGGGTACGTAGTACTGGTAATGAAGGGGCGTCGGTTCGAAACCCTGGAAACGCTTGAAGTTGTAGGCCCCGGCGTTGTCCACGCGGGACCGCCCAAAGTCGAACGCCTGACACCCCGCCTCCACACCCCGTTCCATCGCGGTCAGATACAGGAAGTTGTTCGGGTGGGTCCTCTCAAATCCGTCGTCGCAGCCGGAGAAGTAGGGCATCAAGGTCCCACGGTAGACGAAACTGACGAGCCCGGCGATCGGGCGGCAGCCATGGCGGACCAGCTGGACCATGTGGCCCAGGCGGCTGTCCTTCCCATTCCTTCCCGCGCCGCTTCCCACCGCCGGCGTGTGCTCGACAAGGTAGCGGAAGAACTTGAGGGGATAGTTCGGCGAGGCCAGGCGGCGCATGCTCCGGCTGTAAAGCGACCAGACGGTGCCCAGATGGGAGTCGTCAAAGCTTGCCTCCAAGTGGTATACGTCTCTGGCTTGACGGGCGGCGGCACGGGCTTTGCGCGGCAGTGAACTCAGCACCCGGTCAACATCGCGAGGCAATCGCTTGCGGAACGTGACGTAGCGGCGAACCACCGGCAGTTCGGGCCATTGCGGCCTGACCGACCGGATGTCAATCCACTGGGCCTTGAGTCGGGCGGCCAGTTGCCGGGCCCGGTCCAAGAGGGCGGCGTGAGCCTCTGGATCGTCGGCCAGCGTACCGCCATAGACGGCATACGGCACGCTGACCAGGATGGTGCCGGCCAGACAGCTGCTGACCTGCATCAGCGGAAACACCCCCACGCAGCTCCCGCCACGCCACGCGGTCAGGTAGCAGCTTCGGTGTCCGAAAGATTCTCGGACCGCATCGCGCCACAGCAGGGTGTGGAACAGGGTCCCGTCCTGATGACCGTCCACGTAGAGCTCCCAGGTCCGTACGCTTGACTCATCGAGATCTCGAACTTCCACG
Source organism: Phycisphaerae bacterium (assembly GCA_018003015.1). Classification (NCBI taxonomy): domain Bacteria; kingdom Pseudomonadati; phylum Planctomycetota; class Phycisphaerae; species Phycisphaerae bacterium. The sequence continues at coordinate 16,255 of JAGNEZ010000070.1, forward strand.
GCCATCGGATCACAATCCGTCAAGAAACTACATCCCACCCAGGTAGTAATCCTGGTTTTCGCCGCAACTCATGGCCTCTTCGGTGTAGCCGGTCAGGATGCTGCCCGCAATCGCGATGTGGTTCGCCTGGAGCAGCTTGACACAGCGGCGGAGAAGGGGCTCCGGCGTCTTGTTCATCCGGATCACGATCAAGGCGTAGTGGCAGAGAGGGGCAATCAGCCCGATGTCGGCAAAAGCGCTGATCGGCGGAGTGTCCACCAGGGTGTAGTGAAAGCGTTCGCCGATCTCGCGGAATGCCTCGGCCACCCGCCCGCCAGAAAGCAGGTCGCTCGGACCCGAGGTCCCGCAGTCGCCCGCGCCGATGAAGTGCAGATTCGGACGCGGCATCGGGGCGCAGACCTCCGCCAGGGTCTTCTCCCCGCGCAAGACGTCGGCGATGCCGGGCTGCTTGTCACACTGGAAGAGACGGCTCAGACCGCGGTTGCGGAAGTTCAGATCCACGATCGCGACGCGGAGGTGGCGCAGTTCCGCGAGGCTGAATCCCAGGTTGGCGGCGGTGATGGTCTTGCCTTCGCCGCTCGCCGCGGAAGTGATCGAGTAGACCCGTGTGCTGCCGCCGGGGTTGGAGGTCAACAGCCGCGTGCGAACCGATCGGTACTTCTCGGTGATGGGTGATGCCGGATCGTGGAATGCCAGGACCTCCGCGTGAATGTCTTCGCGAGGGATCGGCGGCAAGGTCGCGGTGAACGCCGGACGTGGCGGGGGATTGATGGCCATGGGCGTGGCCGACGGTTCCGGCGGCGTCAGGAGGGACGAAAACGGCGTGGAGGTGAACGATGCCGCCACGAGCGAATCACGCGGATCGGCGCCGGCCGGCGCTCCGGCGAACCGAGACCCCGGCGTCTCCTCGACGACGACACCGCCCGCCATCGTGTGGCGGGCTCGCTCGAGTTGAGCTCTCTTCAGTGCGTCCGCTATCCGTCCCATAGGCTTTCCATCATCGTCGGGATCATGCTCCCAACCCGGTTGCCCCGCTCCAGTACCCCGCGGCCGCAGCCCGATTCACGATTCGTTGGTAGAGATCCGGGTACTGCAGGCTCAGATACGTCAGTGTTCCCAGGGCCATGGCCAACGCGGCTTCCACCGCGGCAAACGCCGGGGCTACCGTCCGCCATCCCAGCCAGCGCCGCCGGATCTCGCTCCGTATCTCAGCGATGGTCTCGAGCACCGGAATGCCCAGCGATTGCCGGACTCTCGCCGGATCGCGGAACGATCGGTCAAACAACTCGCGGAGAAAGACCACGGCCACGCCCAGCCCCAGGCCGACGCCCAGGCTGGTCAGCACCAACCCGGCGAAGGTCGGTGACGTCGGTACACGCGGCCGGTGGGGCGACTCCACCGTCGCGAACTTGATGCCCCGCTCGTTCTCCTCCGCCGTGAGCACCCGCCCCAGGGTGTCCACGTTGTTCTGCCAGACACGCATGTCGTTGCGGATCGCCTGGGCTTCCTGCTGGCGGCTCAGGTAAAACTCCCGCTTGTCCAGCATCTGGGTCTTCCCGTCCTCCAGCGTGGTCTTCTCCGCCTGCCGACGGGCAAGGTCGCGATCGATCTTGGCGATCATGTCCGTGACCGACTGGACTTCGGCGGCGGTCCGTTTCTGTTCGGCGGTCAATGGGTCGACAGGCGGCTCAGCTTGGCCGTTCGCGTTCTGGGACGGTGGGGCCGCAATCCGCTCCGGCTGGTTCTCAAACTCGATCCGCAACTGCTCCAGCTTGCGGCGCAGTCCCTGAACCTCCGGATGCATGTCGGTCATGTTTCGGACCGACTTGGCCTCGGCGATCTGGGCCTTGGTGGTGTCGATGTGCTGGCTGAGCCGTTCTCGGGTGGGATTGGGCAGCCAGGCTTGGCCGGCCTCGCTGTCGATCAGCGCCGGCCGGCTGCTCGGCGTCTTGCCCGTGGCTCGCTGCTGTTCAAGGTCCCGAGCGTACTTCTGCAGCGCACCGAGCTTGGCTTGGTGCTCCTCGCGCCGCAGGACCAGGTCGTCGATGGCCAGTTTCAACGAGGCCAGATGCTGATTGAGCGGGCTGGTATCGTTCGGGTTGATTCCCGGGTAGGCGGCGCTGAGATCCTGCAGCTCCAGGTCGATCTTGTTGGCCTGAACCTGGCGCTTCTCGGCTTCCTCGGCAAAGAACGCCTTGGATTTCTGGAGGATGTCGGTGATCCAACTCCGGGTCGAGGTGACGTAGTTGTCGCGCAGCCGGTTGACCACCTGCATGCCCACGTCCGGATTGCGCCCGGAATAGGATAACTCGATCAGATCGAGAAAAGTGCTGGATTCGACGAGCCGCATGTTGAGACTGGCCGAGATCTCGACGATCATGGCTTGCCTGCGGGCGTTCCCTTCCGCCGTCAAGGCTCCTTGGGCGTCGCGGGGCAAGCTCCGGGTCAGTCCGAGATCGTCGATGGCTTGGCCAACCACCTGCGTCCCGGTGAGCTGGAACCTCAACGAACGGCGAAGTGTGTCGAACGTGTAGGGCGAACTGTTGCTGATCAACCTGGTGAGAACTACATCGTCACGCCGTTCAAACGTCGTGCTCAGCACGTACCGCCGGGGCAGGGTGAGGCCGTAGGCCAGGTAAGCGACCATGCCGGTGAGCAGGGGAATGACCAGCAGCCAGCGGCGGTGGCTGGCGATCGCCATCACCTTGCCGAGGGTGTGCTGGAGATCGGTGGTGTAGGAGTCGCTGTGCGTCGCTCCGAACCGCGGACCCCAGATCATGGATGTCGGCTGAACACTCATGGGTCATCTCGACAAGAGACGGCGAACTCCCCGGTTCGAGTTCCCGCCATCGTCATCACCGTCAAGGGCGTCGCGGTAGGCCTTTGGCGCACTGACTACGGAGGCGCCGTCCGTGTAGGCTCCTACAACCGGCGACACGGGGAAGAACAGCTCGCGCACCCGCAACCCGACCCAGGCCAGCGGGGTCGGCGGGATGACGATGATGTCGCCTTCCTTCAGCAGGAAGTTCTGCTTGAGGTCGCCGTGCTGCAGCATCTTGTCGGCGTCCACTTCGATTTCGTGCTGCTCGCCAGTCGTCGGGCTCGGCCGGATCACCTTGATCTTGGCTCGCCAGGCGCCATTGGTGAGGTTGCACCGGCTCAGGACATCGAGGAGCGTATCCCGGCCGGTAAACGGGACCTGGCCCGCCGCAGCCACCTCGCTGTAAATGTAGATCTTCTTGCTGGCGTGGCTCAGGACCTGGACCTGGACCTTCGGATTCACGTAGTAGCGGGCGAGTAGCTCCTCGATCTTGGCTTCCGCCTCGCGCGGCGTCATGCCCGAGACCTTGACCTCGCCGATCAGCTTCAGAGAGATCTTGCCATCCTGGCGGATCACCTGGGTCTCACCGTTCAGCTCCGGGGCCTGGGGCGAGCTGATCTCAATCAGATCGGGAGGCTCGATCCGGTAGTTGGTCGCGGCAACGTCCTGGTCATGGGCCTGAACGAACGGCTTGATGTCTGCGTAGCGGGTCTGGGCGCACCCCGCAACGCTCAAGGCCAGGAACAGGGCCAATCCGCCGCAGGCACGGATCGAGATAGGAAGGCGGTTTCTTCGCTTCATGATGGTCGTCCCTGACACACCGTGGCGATCCTTCTGGCCGGTCGTTCCCTTTATCGGTCCGCCGGCAACGCATCAATCATCGGATGGTTCGGGGGCTGGTTCGACTAATTACCGGTTATTTTTCGGACCGCCCGGACGCATCTCAAGAAGCTCACCCGCAGGTCCGATAGATTCGCTTGGACCGATAGCTTGAAGCATAGTCCGATAAGGGGTATCGCCCTCGACGGGACCTGAGGAGTCCAAAGCATGTATTGCTCGCACTTCGGCCTGCATCGGCCGCCGTTCAACAACACGCCGGACCCCACCTTCTACTTCAGCACGCCTGAGCACGAGGAGGCCCTTGCCACCCTCCAGTACGCGACGCTCCAACGCAAGGGCTTCGTGCTGGTGACCGGCGAAATCGGAGCTGGCAAGACGCTGGTCGGGCGACTCTTCATGCGTCAGATCGAACGCGACGCCACCGTGGCGGTCATCAATCACACCCATCTCAACGGCCAGCAGCTCTTGGCCGCGATCTGCTCGGAATTCGAGATCGATGCCCCGCCCGGCGAAGCCACGCCGCAGTTGCTCGAGCGACTGCAGACCTTCCTGCTCGACCAGTTCGCCAAGGACCGGTACGCGGTCGTCCTGCTCGACGAGGCCCAGAATCTGCCCAATGAGAGCTTCGAGGAGCTGCGCATGCTCGGCAACCTGGAGGCCGATGATGCCAAGCTTCTCCAGGTGTGCATTCTCGGCCAGCCCGAGCTGCGCGACCGTATCCGCCAGCCCGGCATGCGCCAGCTGGACCAGCGCCTGTTTCGGCGCTTTCACCTGCCCGCCCTGAATCGCGACCAGATCAAGGCCTACATTCAGCACCGTCTGACCGTGGCGGGCGCACCAGGGGCAGAGTTGTTCTCCGAGGAGGCAATTGACCGGATCTACGTAGCCAGCCGCGGGGTGCCCCGGATCGTCAACCAGCTCTGCGACAACGCTCTCCTGACCGCCTACGGCGAGAACATCAAGCAGGTCAGCTCCCGGATCATCGATCACATCCTGGAGTACGACGGGGCGGAGCGGCGAGAGGCCTGGGGAGCGGCCGACCGCCGGGTCGCCGGCAGCGCCCGTCAGGGCGAGGTGGCCTTCGGGCCGGCCCCCGTCGCTGCGCAGATGCCGGCCGTGTCTCCGGAACTGCTGGAGCGGGCTCAAAGGCAGGTCGAACAAATCGTCAAGCGCCGCGATGAGCTGGCGGCCATTGCTCAGCAGGCCGAGAAGACCAAGGCCGAGCTGGTCGATCTCGGTGCGCGGGCCGCTCGCACCCAGGGCGAGCTGTCCGTGGTCAACGATCAGGCCGACCGGACTCGTCAGGAGCTGCACGCCATCGCCACCCAGACCAGCCTGGCTCGGAACGAGCTCCACGCCCTCAGCGAGCAGACCAGTCGAGCACGCCAGGAACTGCAGGCCGTCACCGAGCGGGCGGCCAAGGTTCAGGACGAATGGGCGGCCATTTCGGGCAAGGTCGAGCAACGCTGGCATGCTACCCGCGGGAAGCTCGATGAATACCGCAACGAGATCCAGTCCGCACTGACCGACGCGGCCGGCAGGTATCAGACCATCCAGCGCCAGTTCGAGGCCTTGTCGGAGGCTCCGTCGACCGAGGAGGCCCTGGCGGCGGTGGAAGACGTCCGCAAGGGCTACCTCAAGGAATCCGCCCGCATCCTCGAGCAGATTACCCAGCAGCGTGACCAGTTCCGCCAGCTCCTGGCCGACGCCGACAGGCGCTGGAACGACACTACCCGGCAGCTGACCGAGTTGTCTCGAGGCACCGCCACCAAGGGTGACCTTGAAGGCTTCGAGGACGAGTTCAGCAACCGGGTCGGCGAGCTGCTCGGCCGGTTCGACCTGCACCGTGACCAGATCGGTGAGCTAGCCCAGTCACTGCAGGAGCTCTGCGAACGGACCCAGCGCGATCTGGCAAGCATGCGGGGCGACCAGGCCGAGGCCGAGGCCCGGATCGGCAGACAGGTGGCCAGCCGGGTGGTGGCCAGCACTCAGGTGATGGAAAGGAAGCTGGTCGCCGCCCAGGAGGCCCAGAGTGAAGCCCATGCTCGTCTGGCGACCGCGGTGGAAACCCGGATCGCGGAGACGCGGGCGGCGATGCAGGAGCGCCTGGGACGGAGCGAACAACGGATCGAGTCGCTGCAGGACCAGACGAATGATCGCCTCGCGTCACTGAACACCGCCATGCAGCGTCTGGAGGAGACCGCAGCCTCTGCTGCCGAACTCGACGGTTTCAGACGCAGTCAGGCGGAAGCGATGGACGATCTCGTCCGCCGGCTGGCCGAGCAGGGCGATGCGTTGCGGCGTTTCCGTGAGGATGTTGTCCGCGACGCCGAGGAGGGTAACCGGCAGAAGGATGAGCAGCTTGCCCAGATCGCACGGCAAGTCGCGGCTCAAGAGGAACGACTGCAGGCCATCCGCCGGAGAGTGCTCGAGCACTTGACCGGCACCGAGCAGCGGTTCGAGAGCCTTGCCGAGAGGTTCGCCGATCGCGGCCAGGTCGAGCAGCTTCGGGCCGATCTGGGAGGTCAGGTCGAAGCCCTGGTCCAGCAGTCCAAGGACGGTATCGAGGTTCTTCGCCGCGAGCATCAAGCCGGGCTTGGTGAGCTGCGGGAGAATCAGGAAACCCTGGTCCGGCAGCATCGCGAGGATGTCGCAGGGCTCCGTCGTGAGCACGAATCCGATCTTGGCGAGCTGCGGGAGAATCAGGAAGCCCTGGTCCGGCAGCATCGCGAGGATGTCGCAGGGCTCCGTCGTGAGCACGAATCCGATCTTGGCGAGCTGCGCGAGCGGCAGGAAGCCAAAGCGGCGGAGATTCTCAAACGCATCGAGACCAACCGGGATTCGATGCAGAAGCTCATCAGCACCGTGGTTCAGCGGTGGGAATCCACGCATCGCCAGCTGGAGACGGTGAGTGCCTCGTACGCGGACAAGGAGCAGTTGTCCGCCCTGCGCAGCCAGTATGAGCAGGAGTCGAAACGGTTGCTTGACGAGTTGGCGGGGCATCGTTCGGCCATGGAGGAGCATTTTGCCCAGATGGCCGTCCGCTTGCAGGAGACGAAGACGGATCTGGAAGCGCTGAGCTTGAGCGCCGCCCGGTCCGATGATGTTGTCCTGATCCAGCGGAAGCAGGTCGAAGAGCAGGAACGCATCCTCGTGGCCCTCGCCGATCAGCGTCGGGAACTGGACTCGATGGTCGATGCGGTCAACAAGCGATGCGATGATCTGATCGAACGCCTGACGGCGCTGCCTCCGGACATCGCCACCATGCGTCAGATGGTGGCTTTGCATCGAGAGAACATGGACCAGATCCGGGTCGTGGCCCGGGAACTGGCCACGCGCCGATCGCAGCTCGAGCAGGCGATTCGCGGAGTCGCCGAGCACTCGCGGCAGACGCACGTGGCCGTCGAAGCTCTGGCGAAGCGTTCCGCCTCGGTGGATGAGGTTCGGAACCTCCGTCAGCAGCACACTGACAAGCTTCACGAGCTGCTCGGCCGCTTGGAGAGCGAGTCGGCGAAGAACGAGCGCAACCTGAGCGTCGTAGCCCGCGAGGTTGCCCACCACGCCCGGCGCGTCACCCAGCTCGAGGAGATGGAGCGGCCGCGGCCCATCCAGATTGAACTCGCCCCCAAGGTGGGGCAGGCCCTGGGCGCGATCGTCGAGACCGCCGGTCAGCGGGTGCAGCAGTTGGAGGACAACCTGGACCGAGCGGAGGCGATGACCACGCAACTGCTGGGCGTCTCGTCGCGCGTTCAGGCGGTGCTGCGCCACTGGGCGGACAACGCCGAGCAGGTGGATCGCCAGTCGGAGCAGTTGCGGTCGTCGGCCGTGCTGGCTCGGGAGGTGATCGCCGCCATTCACAAGTGCCACCGGGCTCTCGAGCAGCGGATGAACTCGCCGCGCTGGCGGCAGGAGATGGCTCGAGGCGAGCAGATGGTCAGCCGGATCGAGCAGGCGGTAAGCAAGGCTCAATCGGTCCGCGAACAGCTCGTGGACCAGGTCGAACAGACGACGCGTAAGACTCAGCGGATCCGCGAGCAGTTGGCCGAGCAGATCGAGCGGGCGGCGCGCAAGGCCCAGTCGGCGGGAGAGAACCTCGAGACCGTCATTACCGAGGCCGGCCTGAGCCAGCAAGTGGCCGACGAATGGGTCAACCGCGGTCGAGAGGCTCGTCAGCTGATCGACACACTGTCTGCCCTGATGGGCGAGGCGTCCCGAACCGGCGCCCGCGTCGACGAGACGCTGGCCAAACGCAAGCAGATACTCGCCGCCGTGGCCCGCAACACTGCGGGCCTGGTCGACTTGATCGAGACCGCCCGGCGCAGCGACGAGCAAGCGCGCCCGACCGTGCGCCCAACCTCCGCGAGTCCGTCCAAGGCCAGGAACGCCAAGCCGAGCGGCCGTTCCGATGTCGTCGATATCCAGTGGCCCCGGGTTCGGGTGCCGGCCAAGGCCGGTTGATTTGCGACCCGCTCTCGGCGTCAAGTGGTACCCGGGACTTGGACCGTCCAGGGGGGGACGGTCCTTGTTCCGGTTTGGGCATGACGGCGAGCAGCCAAGTTCGGACTCCCGCCTTGATCGCCCTTGCCGTTTGGACGTTCTGACGTTTCGACGTGTTCGGCGCTTGCTCCTTGTTCGGGCCTCCTGCTTGTTTGGAGCTCTCGGTTCGGTCACCCCGCACCCTTTGGTCCTTCGGTATTCTCCTCGGGGTCGACGCCGCTTTCCGGTAACGGTAAGATACCGATTTCACGCGTGACTTCCGCGGTCGCCGTGGATGTGACCTGCGCCGCGGCTCGCTAGGGATTGGGTTTGGGTGCTTCATGGCTCCAGTGGTTGACTTGCCGACAACGTATGATCCTCGAAGTGTCGAAGCCTCTATCTACAAGCAGTGGCTGGATGGGAAGCTCTTCCACGCCGACCCGAATACCAGGACGCGGCACGGTGCCTACACCATCGTCATCCCGCCGCCGAACGTGACCGGGGCCCTGCACGGCGGGCATGCCCTGAACAACACGCTGCAGGACATCCTCATCCGCTGGCGGCGGATGCAGGGGTGCAACACGCTGTGGATGCCGGGCACCGATCACGCCGGCATCGCCACCCAGGCGGTCGTCGAGCGGACCCTCTTCGAGAAGGAGAAGAAGACCCGCCACGACCTGGGCCGCGAGGCACTGGTCAAGCGGATCTGGGAGTGGAAGGAGGCCTACGGCAACCGGATCATTGAGCAGCTCAAGCGCATGGGCTGCTCCTGCGACTGGGAGCGCACCCGATTCACGCTCGACGAGACCTGCGCCCGGGCGGTCCGCGAGACGTTCTTTCGGATGTTCAAGGACGGCCTCATCGTCCGCGGCAAACGCTTGGTCAACTGGGACACGCATCTGCAGACCGCGGTGGCCGACGATGAGGTCTACCACGAGAAGGTCAAGGGTCACCTGTGGCACATTCGCTATCCGTTCCAGACGCCCGACCGCCAGCGCGGCGTGGATCACCTCGTTGTTGCGACCACGCGGCCGGAGACCATGCTCGGCGATACGGCGGTGGCCGTGCACCCCGACGACGAGCGCTGGAACTGGCTGATCGGCCAGAAGGTCATCCTGCCGCTGGTAAATCGCGAGATCCGGGTCATCGGCGACCCGATCCTGGTGAGCATGGAGTTCGGCACTGGTTGCGTGAAGGTCACCCCCGCCCACGATCCCAACGACTACCAGTGTGGCCACCGTCACGGGCTGGAGATGATCAACATCCTCACCCCGGACGGCCACATCAACGAGAATGGCGGCCGGTACCAGGGCATGGACCGTTACGCCGCCCGCAAGAAGGTGGTGGCTGATCTCGAGGCCGCCGGCCTGATGGTCAAGGTCGAGGACCACGAGTCCGACGTTGGCCACAGCGACCGCAGCAAGACGCCGATCGAGCCCTACCTGTCCGACCAGTGGTTCGTCCGCATGGGCGACCTGCCGCCGAGTCAGGCCGCCAAGATCGAAGGCCTGCGCGGCAGCAGCGGCCTGGCCCAGCTTGCCATCGACTCGATCTGCACGGTGGAGCACCCGACCGCCGAGGACCGCGCCGCCTGCGGCAAGGTGCACTTCTTCCCTGAGCGATACGCCAACACTTACCGGGACTGGCTTTCCGAGAAACGCGACTGGTGCATCAGCCGGCAGCTCTGGTGGGGACATCGGATACCGGTGTGGCACCTGACGTGGGGCGTGATCGCCAAGGATACTGGGGAGTTGGTCTGGGAACAGCCGGAAGTCCTGGGAACCCTTGAGGCGTGGATAAACGAGGCTGGTCTGAAGAATGACGTTTTCATTCTGACTGATCCCGCTCAACCGCTCGTGATCTTGCTCGCTACGCGGACGAATCATGCCGACAAGGCTCTCGCAGGGCTCGCCGACGCTCTTGTGCACTTCGATCGCAAACGCGACGAAGCTTACGTTACGCAGCATCCGTTCGGCGGGGGGCTTCTGCAAATGATGATCTCCCTTGAGCAAGATCCCGACGTCCTTGACACCTGGTTCAGCTCTGCCCTCTGGCCGCATTCGACGCTTGCCTGGCCGGAGGTGAGTGCCGAACTGAAGACCTACTACCCCGGCTCGGTGCTGAGCACTGCTCGCGAGATCATCACCCTGTGGGTGGCCCGCATGGTACTCACCGGAATGTATAACATCGGCCGCGTCCCGTTCCACGATGTTTACATTCACCTGGTCATTCAGGATGCCCAGGGCCGGCCGTTCAAGAAGACGCTCGGCAACGGTTTCGACCCGGTGGACATCATCGAGATGTACGGTGCCGACGCCCTGCGGTTCACGATGGCCTCCGTGGCCACCGAAACGCAGGACATCCGCATGCCGATGAAGAAGGTCAAGCTCGACGACGGCCGGGAGCTGCAGACCTCGGAGCGATTCGAGCTTGGGCGCAACTTCTGCAACAAGGTTTGGAACGCCGCTCGGTTTGCGTTCATGAACCTGGTGGACGACGGAAGCCAGTGTGGCGCTGGCGTTTCGCTGGTGGGGGGCATCCAGCTGGACCTCACCTCGCTGCCCATCGAAGACCGCTGGATCCTCTCCCGGGGGAGCAAGGCGGCGGTAGAGGTGCAAGACGCCCTGGCGAAGTTCCAGTTCAGCAAGGCCGTCGGTTTGGCCCGCGACTTCTTCTGGGACTCGTTGTGCGACTGGTACCTTGAGCTGGTCAAGTCCCGGCTCAAGGAGAACCGGCAGGCGGCCGAGGCTCGGCAGATCCTGGCCTTTGCCCTCGACCAATCGCTTCGTCTGTTGCATCCCTTTGTGCCTTTCATTACCGAGCGGCTCTGGCAGCAGCTCAACGGGCTGATCGCGCAGCGCGGGCTTACCGGCCTGGCCGAGTTGGACAGCGGCAAGCCGCTGATCGTTTCCGAGTATCCGCCGGTTGGCGGTTGGCCGAAGCTGTGCGATCCCGAGACCGACGTGGTCTTCGACGACCTTCAGACGGCCACCCGGGCGGTGCGCGACATTCGCCAGACGCAGAACGTGGCGCCCAAGCAGAGTGTGAACGTGGTGATTCGCGTTCCTGCGGGCCGGGTGGACTCGATGAAGCGTGAGGCTCACGTGATCCGCCACCTGGCCAACGTCGGGGAGCTGACCATTGGTCCGGACGCCGCCAAGCCGGGCCACGCCGCCACGCTGATCATCGGCGACATGGAGATCTACGTGGCCGACGTGATCGACCCGGTTGCCGAGCGGGGGCGTCTGGAGAAGGAGCTGGCCAACCTGGACAAGCGGACTCAGGGTATTGCCCAGAAGCTGGCGAACGAAGGTTTCATTGCCCGGGCTCCGGCGGACCTGGTTGCCCGCGAGCGTGAGCGGCTGGTCGAGTTGGAGGCCAAGAAGGCCACGGTGGCCAAGGCGATGAGCGAACTGCAATAGGAGTCTATCTCACTGGGGAGCGTGGGATGGGCTTCCAGCCTGTCGTTTGATCGGCAAGATGCCGGTGCCGCACCTCGCGGGACAGGCTCTATGCTGCGGCCACCCGGAGGCCATTGGACCATGTCCTTTAGCACGAGCAGAGGCCGTCTCGTGGCGGTGACGCGCGGCCTGATCGCTCTTGGCTGGTTCACCTGCATGATTGCCTGGGGTCTCATTGCTCTCGTGGACGTTGAGAGTGTGCTGGTCACCGGTCCCATTCTGCTGTTGGTCGGTCTTCTTTCGGTCATAGCGGGGCTGCTGGCCAAGTATAGCCGAGCGGTGGTGGTTGGGGCCTGCTACGCGGGGGTGTCCCTGCTCTTCTTTCTGCTGGTCGTGATCTTCGACTGGGGGCCGGGCGAGGCCAAGGAGCCGTTCCTGTGGATGGGTGCGGCATTCATCGTCCTCGTTGTTCCTCTTTTTACCGCCGCCTGGAAGATTCCGCCCTCTCCGGCTCCTTATGAATGCGCCCGTTGCGGCTATCTTCTCTACGGCCTGGCCGAGCCTCGCTGTCCCGAGTGCGGCACGCCGTTTCCGCTCGAGAAACTGGCGATGATGAAGCCGCCGGAATGATCGTTGGGGGCTCGTTCAGAGGTGGCGGCGTCCGGTGGCGGGGGGCGGCTATCCCGGCGAGCGTCGGCGGAAGTAGTCGAGGGCGACGGCCACGACGATGATAGCCCCGATGATGATTTCCTGGACGTAGTTCTGGTAGCCTGCCATGGTGCAACCGTTGACCAATCCGGTCAGCATCAGGGCTCCGAGCAGTGTTCCGAGCACGCTGCCCTCGCCGCCCATGAGCGAGCCGCCGCCGATCACGACGGCGGCGATGACCTGGAGTTCGAGTCCGGCGGCCGCGGTTGGATCGCCCTCGCAGGTGTTAGCGAAGAGGAAGGCGCCGGCCAGGCCGGTGAGCAGTCCGCCCAAGGTATAGAGGAGCAGCTTCTGACGGACGATGCGGATGCCGCTGAGTCGGGCGGCGGTCTCGTTGGATCCGATGGCGATGGTTTGCCGGCCGAAGACGGTGAGATTGAGTACGATGCCGGCGAGGATGCCGACCGCCAGCATGACCCAGACGGCGGGGGCCAGCCATGTGGCCGCGCCCAGGGGCTGCATCATCCAGGCGAGCTGGTCGGGGTTTTCTTCGAGTCGGACGATGCGGTTGTCGGCCAGGAAGCGGGCCATTCCGCGGGCGATGCCGAACATACCGAGTGTCGCCACGAAGGGGATCACGCGCAGGCCGGTGATGATCAGGGCGTTGACCAGTCCGCAGAGGCTGCCGAGGAGGATGGCGACGGCGACGCCCGCGGAGGGTGGGAGGTCATTCTTGAGGCACACGGCCAGCGAGACTCCGGCCAGGGCCATGACCGATCCGACGCTGAGATCGATCCCGCCGCCGATCATGATGAAGGTCATGCCGACGCCGCAGACGCCGACCAGGACGGTCTGGGCGGCGATGAAGCGCAAGTTCGTCGATTCGAGGAAAGCGGGGTTCTTGATCTGGAAGAATGCGCCGACGATGACCAAGCCGGCGACTGGGGCGAGCCACTTTGCGTTTCCTGCCCAGCGACCCAGGGCTGGTGTCTTAGCCGGTTGGTTCATGAAGATAGGTTAACCTCGGCGGTTCAAGTTGTCAGTTGTTGGCCTGAGGGGATGGCCAACGTGGCCGGTGTTTTTTGTCCGGCGCCAAACGAAGCCAATTGAAGGTGGTCGGGCCTTGGGGAGACCGGTCCGGCCGCCGTGGGAAGAACACCGCGGTTGTCCCGCGGGTGGTGAGCTGAGCGGGGCGGGTTGGGTG